>JAJBSZ010000243.1 GCA_020861125.1 Planctomycetota bacterium
ACATGGGTGGTCTCCTGGAGGCGGACATGCCTCAGTTCGTATTGTTGAAGGAAACGCGGAACGTGTCAACCAGCTCCCGGTGGGCGACCAGGGCGGCGTGCCCGGCGGCGGTCAGGGCATAGCTGCCCTTGGCCAGCCGTTCGAACCAGCCATAATGGTTGGCCAAGAGGATGGCGCCGGCCTTGCCGGGCGCACCGGCGGCGCGGAGTGCGGCGGGCGAAGCCGGGGCGAGGACGGCCAGGGCGGCGGCGGTGCACAGGGCCTGTTCCCGGTAGGCGGTCATCAGGGTGCGGCGGGTACTGCCGCCGACATTGCCGTCGCAGGACCGGCCGGCCATTTCGCTCAGCAGAGCGCGGGTGGTCCGCCGCCGCCGGCAGCGTTCCTGGCGCACAGGGTGGAAATGGACCTCGACCCGGGGGAGGGCGGACGTGAGGTACACCAGGATCAGGCCCACCTCCAACCGTTTCAGTAACCGAGTGAGTTCCCGCCAGCGCCGATCCACCGTGGCCGGCGCCGGTACTGCGGCATAGACCGCGGCGTCCGCTTCCTGCCGCCGCACCACCTGCAGGATCAGGTCGAGAGTGATGGCCCGCTTCATCTCAATCAAAACCAGTTCGCCGTCGCGGCAGGCGGCGACGTCGCAGTCCTTGACCTCGCCCCGCACGGTGTAGCCGTTGGCTTCCAGCCAGGCCTTGACCGGGGGGTAGAGATCGGTTTCCCGGAACGCCGGGCGGCGTGTCGCCATGGGTATACTCCGGAAGCTACCGTCCAAGCATCCCGCGCACCCCAAATCCCCGCGGGACGAATGGTTTTTTACGACCGATCCTATATATGTATTGGATCGATGGCAACGTATTCCTTATGCCGACTTGGCAGAGGGCCGGAGCACATACCGATCGGGATGCCCGGCGGTCGAGGAATGCCCTTGGAAAAGCGGGGTCGTATCGGTATGGTTTCCCATACAGGTGGAGGAAGGGGAAAAGCCGTGCCTGCGGCTGCATCCATAAAGGAATCACTGCCGGTCATGCGCTCGAAAAACAAGATTATCTACGTCATCGGCCACCGGAATCCGGACACCGATTCCATCGTCGCCGCCGCCGCCTATGCCGCCTTCAAAAAGGCCATGGGGGTGGAGAACTGCTACGCCGCCCGGGCCGGCAAGCCGACGCCCCAGACCGAATACATCTTTTCCCGTTTCAAGGTGCCGCTGCCGCGGTTCGTGCCGGACCTTTTGCCCAAGGCCGCCTACTACTACAACCCGCGGGTCAAGACCATCAGCGCCGACATCTCGCTGTGGGAGGCCATGTCGGTCCTGGAGCAGTCGGAGACCCGGGCCTTGCCGGTGGTGGACGCCGAGGGCCGCTACCATTCCCTGCTCCATTACAGCTTCTTCGCCCAGAAACTTCTGAAGATGATCAATCCCCGGCAGAAGACCGCCATCCACACCAGCGTCGAACTGGTCTCCACGGTGCTGCATGCCCAGGCGCTGGTGCTGCACAACGAGCATGAGATGCGGAAAAGCCCGATTATCATCGCCGCCTCGGAGTTCGAGTCTTTCCGCCACCTGCTGGCGACCAACATTCCGGAAAACACCATCGTGATCTGCGGCAACCGGGCCGACGTCCACCGCCACGCCATTGAAACGGGCGTCCGCCTGCTGGTGGCCACCAACGGCTATATGCTGGACAAACACGACCGCGCCCTGGCGGAGGAAAAGGGCGTCTCCGTCCTGGTCAGCCCCTACGACACCTCCTCGACGGCTCTCCTGATCATCTATTCCATGCCGGCGGTCATCATGTCCAACAGCGACCTGAAGGCGGTAAACCTGAACGATTCGGTCCGGAAGATCGGCCCGGCCCTGTCCTCCGCTCCCGGCAAGGCCCTGCCGGTGGTGAATGACCACGGGGTGGTGGTGGGCATCATCTCGGAGAGTGACATCTACCAGGAGCCGCACATCGACGTTATTCTGGTGGATCACAACGAGCCGTCCCAGGCGGTGGAAGGGATCGAGCATTACAAGATCCTGGAGATCATCGACCACCACCGTTTGGGTTCCCTCTCCACCCGCTACCCCATCACCTTCATCAACAAGCCGGTGGGCGCCACCTGCACCATCATCGCCAACCTGTATCAGGAAAACCGCATCCCGCTGACGGCGGAGATCGCGTCCATTCTCCTTTGCGGCATCCTCGCCGACACCCTCGGGCTCCAGTCGGCCACCACCACCGACACCGATCGGGAAACGGCGGAGTACCTCGCCAACATCACCAACCTGGAGATCGACGAACTCACCGCCGACCTCATGGCCGCCGCCTCCAACATTACCGGCCGCACCGCCGAGGAATTGATCCACCAGGACATGAAGGAATACCAGGAGTTCGAATATTCCTTCACAGTCAGTCAAATGGAGGTGGAGGAACCGCACGAAGTGCTGGAGCGGAAGGAGGAATTCCTGACCGTGCTCGAAGCGGAGCGCACCAAGGGCGGCAACCTCTTCAGCGCCCTCCTGGTGACGGACATCACTGTCCTCTCCAGCCTGCTCCTGCTGGCGGCCGACCCGGCCTTCCTGAAAACCATCGATCTTCCCCGCCAGGAGGAATCGGTCTACATCATGCGCGACGTGGTGTCGCGGAAAAAACAGCTGATGCCCATCCTGTCGGAAATGGTGGAAAAATTCCAGGACACCGGCACCGGCGTCGGCTCCGGCACCACCCGGGTGCAGATGCGGCCGTGAGGGGTTTTCCGCCGCGAGCGGTGCTTTAGCCGGGCCGTCGCCGCTGGCGGCGGCCCGTTGTCCATGCCGCCACCAACCGCCCGGCCGCCGCCGTCAGCTCCTCGGCTTCGTGGCCGGCGAAGCCCGCCACCACCGTGCTGGTTGTCCGGGCCGGCCGGTAGTAGGTGGACAATCCGGTAACGCGGACGCCCGCCGCGGCGGCGCGGTCCACCAGCTCGCCCTCGGGCCGGCCGTCGTTGGCGGTGAGCAGGAGGTGCAGGCCTGCTTCGAGGCCATGGACGGAAAAGGCGGCGGACAACGGAGCCAGCCCGGCGATCAAGGCGTCACGCCGGGCCCGGTAACGGGTGCGGTTGCGATTCAGGTGCCGTTCGTAGTGTCCGCCCGTCAGGAAGCGCCGCAGAATGCCCTGTTCAAAGGCGGACACCGGACAGGCGTAGAAGCCGAGATGGCGGCGGAACCGGTCCAGCAGCCGCCGGGGCAGGATCATGTAGGCGATGCGGAGGGACGGCGCCAGGGTCCGGGTGAAGGTGTTCAGGTAGATGACCCGGTCGTGCCGGTCCAGGACCTGCAGGGTCGGGACCGGCTGCAGCGAATAGCGGTACTCGTTGTCGTAGTCGTCTTCGATCAGGTAGCGATCGGGCCTGGCGGCGGCCCAGCGCAAGAGGCCCCGCCGCCGGTTGATGCTCATGACGGTGCCCAGCGGAAAGTGCCGGGCCGGGGTCACCAGGGCGACGGCGGCGCCCCCCCGGGCGAGATCCGCGAGGGACGCGCCCTCCGCATCCATGGCCAGGGACTGGAACGCGCGGCCCCGGCTCAGGAGGATCCGCGGCCACTTCGGGTTGGTCGGATTTTCCAGGGCGAATTCCCCCTCCGGCAGGAGCTCGGTCAGCAGGCCCAGCAGATACTCGGTTCCCGCGCCCACCACGATCGCCTCCGGCGCCACCGTCATGCCCCGGAATTGACGGAGGTGGCTGGCGATGGCCGCGCGCAGGCTCGGGTCGCCCTGATGGTGGATGGGCTGGAGCAGGCGCTCCGCGTCCAGGCGCAACGTCTCCCGCATCAGCCGGCCCCAGACGGAAAAGGGAAAGTGGCGCACGGCGCTGGCGCTGGTGCCGAGGTCGTACTGGTAGGCCGGTCGGTTCCCGGGCGGTTCGGCCGCCGCCGTCCCGGGTGGCCGCCGCCGGGCTGGCGCCTCGGGCGGTGGCTCGATGCGCCGCACATAGCAGCCGCGTTTTTCGATGGTGTCGACGTAGCCTTCCACCTGGAGTTGGGCCAGGGCGTTTTCCACCGTTTTCAGGCTGATGCCCAGGTGATCCGCCAACGCTCGCTTCGACGGGAGCTTTTCCCCCGCCGGCAGGTCGCCCGCTTCGATCCGTTCGCGGAGGCGTCGGTAGAGCTGCTGGTAGAGCGGCAGGGGGCCGCCGTGGTCGAGGTCGATGGTGATCATAGCCGTCGCCGTTCTTTCAGGGAAGGATGCCGTCCGGAGCGGCAGGGCCTGCCCGCCGCGGTCCGTCACGTCGTCAGGCCGGGGCGGTGGTTTTTCTGATGACCAGCCGCGGCGGCAGCAGGAGACGTTCCGGTTCCGCCTCGCCGCCGGCGATCCGGAGGGCGATCCGCTCCACCGTCAGGGCCGCCATCCGGCCGTAGGGTACGCGGACGGTGGTGAGGTCCACCAGGGTGGAGCCGGTCAAGGCCAGGTCGTCGTAGCCCATCACGCTCAGGTCCTCCGGCACGCGGAGGCCGGCGGCCCGGCAGTGGTGGAGGACGCCCATGGCCATGCTGTCGTTGCCGGCGAAGACGGCGCTCACGTCCAGACCGTGCCGGAGAAGGTTGGCGGCGAAGGCGGCGCCGCCGGCCATGGTGAGGTCGCCTTCCGCCAGCCGCGGCGTATCCAGCGCCAGGCCGGCCTCCGCCAGGGCGTCGGCGAAGCCCCGGTAGCGGTCGCGGGACGCTGACGACCGGAGCGGTCCGGTCAGCATGGCGATGCGGCGGTGGCCGAGGTCGGTCAGGTGCTTGCCCGCCAAGTATCCGCCCCGGTAAGTCTCCGTCACCCCCGCGTCGAATTCGTTCAGGGAGTCCACGTAGCGGTTGACCAGCACCAGCGGCCGATCGAATTCCCGCACCGCTTCCACGAACTGCGGATCGTTTTTGAGATCCCCCATGACGAACCCGGCGAAACCATATTCCCGGATCCGGCGCAGGGTGGCCGAGCGGCTGTCTTCGTCCTGGCCGAGACAGCAGAGGGTCAGGATGAAACCGCGCCGGCGCACCTCCGCTTCCAGCCGGTGGAGTATTTGCAGGTGGAACGGGTTGTCCGTCTCGGACATCAGCAGGGCGATGATATCGAGGCGGCCGGTGGCCAGGCCCCGCGCCAGGATGTTCGGCCGATAGTTCACTGCCCGCATCGCCCGCTCCACCCGGCGGGCGGTTTCCGGTTTGACGTTGCGGTTGTGGGTCAGGACCCGCGACACGGTCGACCGCGAGACCCCGGCCAGGGCGGCGATATCGTCGATTGTGGCAGGTTTCCCCATGGCGATCCGATCGTGGCGGTACCCATCCGAGTGTTCCCACCGGCCGCGCCGGTCCTACTCCAGCGGCACGGTGAAACGCCGCATGGGCACGGTCGGCTGATCCGTCTCTTCCTCGTCCGTGGTTGTGCTCCGGACTTCGCGGATGGTCAAGGTCAGGCGCGGCTGGTGGTAGGTGCCCCAGATCAGGAGGGTGAGGAGGCTGGTGTTCTGCACCGGCGCCGCCCAGTCGTAGGGCACGGGCATGGTGAAATCGCCGTAGACGTGGTTGGCGAGAACGCCGTAGTGCTGGCTGCGGCTGGCGCCGGCCCGGGGCGGCGCCATCACCTTGCCGAAATAGTAGTCGTCCTCCACCCGGATGGATGGATCCGCCGGGATCCAGCCGTAGCCCTCGAGGTAAAATTCGCTGTAGGCGGTGGTGGCTTTGTTGATCCGCCGGACCATGGCCACCCGGGCCGGGATGCCGTAGGAGCGGAGGAGAGACACATACCAGGCGTTGACACTCTTGGCGCCGCCGCCCTTGCGCAGGGTGTCGGCGAGCGGTTGCGGCACATCGCGGCCCGGAACGCTCTTGGCGTTGGTTTTGACGTACTCGAAGGCCCGCCGGGCGAACTCCAGTTCGTTCTCCACCTGCCCGGCGAGGAATTCCCGCGTCTCCACGATCTGGCGGTGGTCCGGATCGATATACGGCGGTTCGGCCATGGTATAGCGCTGGTACAAATCCGAGGCGGTGTCGTAGGGATGGAGTTCCGTAATGGCGTCGAAGTCCACCGCGAAATCCCACAGGGTGGCCACGAATTCGCTGACGATGGTTCTCGTTCCCCGCTGGGGCACCGGTCGTGGTTCCTTTTCCCCCGACAGGTGGCGGAGGGGCCGTTCCTCCTGGTGGCGCGGCTTGCCGCCCGGCAGCGGCTCCTCCCGGGGCGGAAAGTAATAGCGGAGGCTTTTCTCGCCGAACTGCCGGGGGATGGGCACCACCTTGCCGCCGCGGTGGTTGATATGTTCGATTTGCTGGAATTCGGTGCTTTCCGGGTAGGGCAGGTAGACGAGGATGCCCAGGTTTTCCTGCCACGGTTCGCCGATCTGCACCTCCGTCCGGAAGAGGAATTTGCGCGGATGGCGTTTCACATACAGGCCGGTTTCCTCGCCGGCGGCGCTCGCCGTCGCCACGACCAGCACCAACCCGATCACCAGGCCAGTGGCTGGTATGCCCGGTCTGCTCCGCCTCTCCATGATCGCCCCTCCCGCCCGCTGTCGTCCTCCTTGCCGGTCCCCGCCAAGTGTATGGACGGCAGGGGCGGGTTGCAAGGGTTCTGGTAGCCGGCCGGCTTGGGCCGGACGGCGGCCCGCTGCCATGGGAGAATCCGCGTCCGGCGGCTGGATTCTTGTGACGTTCGGTGGCCGGGTATGATACAATCACCGGCCGCCGTGCATGGCTAGGCCGCTGGCCCCCGGGAACGACCTGCCTGCCGCGGCACGGTGCGACCATACCCTTTTTGAAAGTTGTTGTCCATGACCATGCGCCCTTTTTCTCGTCGTCTGCCCCGGGCGACTGTCGTCGGTGTGGCTGTGGCCGTCCTGCTCCTGGCCGGAGCGGCGGGCGGGGCCGAATATGTGTTCCAGCTTGGCGGCGGGCTGTCTGAAGACCACCCCCACACCATCGCCCACCGGTTCTTTGCCGATCGGGTGGCGGAATTGACCGGGAACCGGGTGGAAATCCGGGTTTTCCCCAATAATCAGCTGGGGGCCGAACGCGAGCGCATCGAAGGGTTGCAGATGGGTGCCCTGGACTTCACCAAGGTCATGACGTCGGTTCTGGCCAATTTCCAGCCGGCGATGAACGTCTTCAGCCTGCCCTATCTCTACCGGGACAACGACCATTTCCTGGCGGTGATCAACTCCGACGTAGGCCGGGACATGATGCGCGATCTGGAGGCCATCGATATCAAGGGCATCGCTTGGTACTATGCCGGCAGCCGCTGCGTCTACAATGCCCGGCGGCCCGTCGTCACGCCGGATGATCTGCGCGGTCTGAAAATCCGCGTTCCCGAAAATCCCGTCATGATCGACGTCATCAACGCCATGGGCGGCACCGGCGTGCCGGTCAATCTGGCGGAGATCTACGCCTTCATCCGTCTTGGCGTGGTGGATGGGGCGGAAAACTCCTCGCTGTTGTACGCCGAACAGCAGCACTGCGACGTCGCGCCTTTCTTTTCCACCACCAACCATATGATCGACACCAATATCCTCCTCATGTCCCGCTACGTCTGGAATAGCCTGCCCGCAGACATCCAGACCGCCATCGAGCAGGCCGGCCGGGAGACGCAGGAGTTCTGCTTCACCACCTGGCTGGCGCGGGAGGAGGAATTCACCGCCCGGTTGCGGCACCAGGGGGTGGCCTTTATCCGGGCCGATGTGGCGGCATTCCGCGACGCCTGCGCCCCGGTCTGGGAACGGCACGGCGCCGCCCTGCCGGCGGGCTTGCTCGAGGCTATTCTCGCGGTGGAATAACGGGTTCTGGACGGGGCGGTTTGCCAGGCCTTGGGAACCGGCAGAACCCGCCTACGCCTGACCCAGGGGCCAGGGTTGACTGATGGGATACCGGGCGGCGCGCGGATCCCCCGGCAAGGAGAAAAAACATGAGCCAGTTTTTCATCAACGACGATCAGGAGTGGGAAGATTTGGGCGGCGGCATGCGGCGGAAGATCATGCCGTGGACGGATGAGCTCATGGGGGTCTACATCCGTTTCGATCAGGGTGCGGTGGGCACCCGGCATGTCCATGACCGGCACACCCAGATCGGCTACATCGCGGCGGGACGGTTCGAAGTCGAGCTGGACGGCGAAAAGCGGATCCTCGGCTCCGGCGACGCCTATCTCGCCACCCGAAACGGGCAGCACGGGGCGGTCGCCCTGGAGGACGGCAGCGTCATCGTCGATTTCTTCACGCCCAAGCGGGACGACTTCATCTCCTGATCCTCCCGCGAGGTGAGCGCCTGTCCGAGGGATCCCGGACCGCCGGGATCCCCGGTTTCTTGTAGGACGGTCGGCTACTCGCCGGGCCGGGCCTCGGTCCCGACCGGGAGCGGCGGGTCGGTGGGGACGTCCAGGGCGGAATGGAACGGACAGGCTTTCAGTTCCATATACTTGTCGCGGAAGCAGTCGGTCGCTTCCCGGACGATGCGGCGCACCGCGCTGAGCGTTGCTTCCCGGTGGTCCTCGGCGTCGGCGATGAAGACGGGACCGGTTTCCCGTTCCATGCGCGCCTTGGCCAGTTTCTTGCTCTTGGCGACATAGCTGTACAGCATGTAGGCGTTGTGGATCACCTCGGTGTCGATGAAGTCCGGCAGGTCCTGTTTCGGCCGCCAGAACATGGTGGTGGTGACGATATGGTAGAGGATGAATACCTGGCGCAGTTTCATCCGGCCGAGAAACTTCGGCCGCTTCGGCCGCAGGCCCCCTTCGATGTCGGCCACCGCCACCCGCATCAGCTCCTCGTTCAACGCCTCCTCCCGCAGGTCGTACTCGGGGCGGATCCAGTCGTCCACCAGGTGGAACTCGGGATTTTCCAGGGCGGAACTGGGGCTGCGGATCTCGTAGACGTCCGCCTTGAACAGCTGGTTGGCGGTGGTGAGCAGCGGATCTTCGTCCGCCTTGCGCGCCCGGAAAAACGGATCCGGCAAGCCGCAATCGCGGTAGACGGTGCTGGTGAGTTCCAGGCAGAACATGGCCGAGTGCTCGTCGTGATCGAGATGGTAATCGGGCGGAATGCGCTGCTGATCGTTTTTCCACAGCCAGTACCGCGACGTCGCCGACAGGGCGGCCTTTCCCCGGAGGCCGGCGCCATTCGGTACGTAGTCCGGGGCGCAGGCGGCGTCCAGACTGCAGTTGTAGCGGATGAGGGCGAGGCGGTTGTAGCGGGTGAAAAATTCCTCCGGCGTGCAGGTTTCCATGCCGGTGGGGCGGTAATTGAGCATCATCAGCCGGCCGTTGTCGGCGCGGTAGACCATGGCGCCGTGGGAATATTTGCCGCCGGCCTGGCTCCAGTTGGCGAACATGGCGCCGATCAGCCCGTAGCTCCGGGCCAGCAGCACGTCGCCCTCTTCCAGCGGCTCGCCGGTGGGAAAGCGCGAGATCCCGTCGGCGGGCAGGGGATAGTCGACCCGGCGGCCGCAGCCGCCCAGGGCGACGGCGGCGACGATCAGGAGGACCAGCGCCGGCAGGCGTGCCGGGCGTCCGGCGGCCGATCTAGCGGATTTTTTCCAGCAGGGCCAGGGTTTCGAAATGTCTGGTCTGGGGGAACATGTCATAGATCGCCAGTGAGTGCAGGGCATAGTCGTCAGCTATCTCCGATAGGTTGCGCAACAGGGTGAACGGGTTGCAGGACAGATAGGCCAGGCGGGCCGGACCCAGCCGGCGGATCGCCGCCATGCCGTCCCCCTCGACCCCGGGTCGCGGCGGATTGACCACCACCAGTTCGGGTCTCCGGGCGGCGGCGTTGTCGGCCAGTTCCCGGAGGTAGCGCGCGGCGTCGTGGCGCAGCAGACGCACGGCGGCGATGCGGTTGCGGGTGATGTTCTCCCATGCCAATTCCACATTTTCCGGCACATTCTCCACCGCCTCCACCACCGCGGCGGTGCCGGCCACCGTCAGGGCGATGGCGCCGACGCCCGAGTACATGTCGAGAACCCGGGCGTTCGGCGGCACGAAGTCGCGGATGGCGGCGTACGCCTGTTCCGCCACCGCCGGATTGGACTGGAAGAAGGTGTTGGGGCCGATGCAGAGGTCGATCCCGTTCATGGTCTCGACGATCCAGCGTTCGCCGACCGCGGCCAGCGGGATGCCGAAGGAGACGTCGCCGAGGCCATCGGCCAGCAGCCAATGACCGGAGACGATATCGCCGTCCGCCAGCAGCTGGCCGAGAATCCGCGTCACCGCCTCCGCCGGCTCCCGGGTCTTGGTCACCAGGGACAGGAGAACGTCGCCGCGCCGGGTCTGGCGCAACACGAAATAGCGCAGCTCGCCCACATGCCGCAGGTAGTCGTAACTCTTCAGGCCGGCGTCGGCGGCCAGCCGTTTCGCTTTCTGGACCACGCGGAAACCGGATTCGCCCAGAAGCGGGCATTCTTCCAGATCCACCACCTGGCGGTGGCGGTTGGCCCGCCGCAGACCGGCTCGGCCGAAAGCATAGACATAATCCATCCGCTGCCGGTAGCCAAGGTTCCGGGGACTCGGCACCACCCCGACCGGAGCCGCCGCCAGCATTGCCGCCAGCCGGTCGGCGCGATCGGACCGGTCGGTCCGGTCGCAGGGGACCGCTCCGGCGGCGCCCTCCGGCTCCGGTTCCCGCAGTTCCCGGATCACCTCGTCGGCGATGAAGGCGAAGGCGCCCCGTTTGGCGTCCAGTTGGCGGGGGTAGGGTACGTCCTGGAATTCGCAGCCGCCGCAATCGCCAAAATGGCGGCAGCACGGCGTGGCGGTGCGGTCGCCGGCCAGGGCGTCGTCGAAATACCCGCACAGTTTGCGCTTGTCGGAAGGTTTTTTTCCCGTCTTAGCCATGGCTTCTCGAATGCAGGTCGATGACCAGAATGTCCGGCGGGGTGAGAAACCGCACCGGCGGTCCCCAGTATCCGGCGCCGTTCAGGACGTAGAGAAGGTTTTGGCCGTCGCCGCCGCCGGGAGCGGCGGGCAGCCGGGTCAGACCCTGATGGTGGCCGTTCTGCAGCCGGGCCAGGTAGCGCACCGGCCAGACCTGGCCGCCGTGGGTATGGCCGGCCAGTTGCAGGTCGAACCGGCCCCGGGCGTCCGCCGGCGTTTCCGGCCGGTGGGTCAACAGGAGGACGAACCGCTCCGGATCGTCTCCCGCCAGCGCCGCGGCCACGGGAAGGCGGCCCGGAACCGCCGGGTCGTCCACCCCCACGATGCGGATGCCGCCGCAGACGACCCCGGTGCCCCGCAGGCTGGTGAACCCGGCCCGGTCGAGGAATTCCTGCGACTGGTCGATGCCCTGGTACCACTCGTGGTTGCCCATGACGGAAAAGCGGCCCAGCCGGCCGCCCAGGGCGGCGAGGCCGCGCTCGAGGCGATCCGTGCCCGCGATGCGGTCGTCCACGGTGTCCCCCAGGAGAACGGTGATGTCGGGATTTTGTCTGTTGACCAACCGGGCGAGGTGTTCGAGGCGCCGGTCGCCGGTCCGGCGGGTGATGTGGATGTCCGACAGGGCGACGATGCGGAGGGAATCCACCGCCGCCGGCAGTTTGTCCGTGACGATGTCCAGGTGTTTTACCCGGACCTGGGCCGCTTCCGCCAGGGAATACAGGAAGGCGGCAAGACCCAGGGCGAGAGCGACGCGGTAGCCGGTGGGCGAGGCCAGGGCCGTGGCCCAGGTGCTGCCGCGGAAATGGTCCGCCGCCAGCGCCGCCAGGTAAAGGCCGTGTCGGGCGACGGTGACGATGGTCAGGAGCAGCAGCAGCCCGATCCAGAGGTAGACGATGCCGACGAGGGTCGGGCCGTGGGTCGAACGGGCGAGGGCTGGACGGTGGAACACCGCCGCCAGCATCACCGCGCCCCCCGCCGTCGTGGCGATGTGCCATCCTCCGCCCGCGAAGGCGTGCCACAGGCAGTAGAGCAGGTTGCCGTGGCTGGCGATCATGACGACGGAAAACAGCAGGGGAAACAGGCTCATCGCTCCGCTTTGCTGACAAAAAACGGGCGGGTAGATCCCGCCCGTAGCCGCACCCGGCAGCGTTATGTCCGATAATTTTAGAAATCGTAGGTCAGGATGTCAATCGCCCGCCGGCAAATTTCGGCGCCGTAATCGGTCCAAATTCCCTGGCCCCAGTACCGGTAACAGCTGGTTTGAGAGCAGAGCAAATGGAACAGTGCCTTGCGGTAGCGGAGGTCGGAGGCGGGGACGTCCCGGGTTTTTTCGGCAAACAGGGCGCTGGCCTTTTCCATGGGACCGAGGACGTTCTCATAGCCCTGGGTCCAGGAGATGTTGTTGGTCCACGAACCGCCTTCCATGGAAAACCGCCCGTCCGCCTTCTTGCATTCCGCGATCGCCTGGTCGAGATCGCCCCCCGGCTGGAAGTGTTCGAACAGTAGCTTCGTCCACATCGGCTGGACCACCGGAAAATCGGCGTCGGTAAAGCCCAGGTTGTAGACCTGCTCCAGATATTCGGTGCCGTTCATGGCCGGGGTGGGGGAGCCGGTGGCTTCGGCCATGGCCTGCCGGAACATGCCGGGGAACTCGTTCATCATCACCCCGCCGTTTTCGCCGTCGCCGATCTGGCAGACGTAGGGCGGCAGGCTCTTGCCGGCGAGGGTTTCCCGGGCCTTGGATTTCGCCTCGTAATAGGGCTGCATCTGCGCCACCAGCTTGGTGTCGGAGCCCTGGGTCTTGAGGATGGCGACGATGGAAATTTCCTCGCCCTTGGTGTTGCGGCACACCAGTCGGTGGGGGAGATACGGCCGGTCCGGACCCTGGCCGGTATCCGGGTTCTCCACCGAGTGCTCCTGAACCATGACCCAGAGGAAGCCGCAGTCCTTCAGGGTCTTGACATATTCGTAGGCCACATCCGGGTGGTTGGGGAGCGCCATTTCGGCCGGGCTGAAGCCTTTCACCCGGGCCAGGGCGTCGAAGCCGAACAGGGCGGCGAAGTGGTGCTGCCAGGCCTTGACCTGCAGCCGGTAGTCCTGCACCGGCGTCGACGGCGCCACGGCGTGGCCCCAGGTGCAGCCGAGCCATTCCACGCAGCGGGCGTAGCGCGGTTCCATCGTGACCCGCCGCAGGTTGTCGATGACGTCCCACAGGCCCATCTTGGGCAGGCCGTACAACAGGCAGCCGGAATAGTCCAGCATCACCCGCGGTTCCTTGCCCTGATCCACCAGTTCCGGCACCAGATCGCCGATGCGCTTGTAGCACTGGTGGAACACCGGCGCGTTCTGGGTGTCGCAGAGACCCTGGTGTTCAAGCATGTAGGG
>JAJBSZ010000465.1 GCA_020861125.1 Planctomycetota bacterium
TTTCCCCGGCGCCGACCTCGGCGACAAAAAGGGACTCCAGACCCTTGACGGTGACGACGGTGGTGGCGGCCCGCATATCGGCCGCGCTCCGGTGCCGGTCAAGATCGGTCATCAGGGCGCCGACGAAATCGTGGCTGGAGAGATCCCGATTGCGCCGCAAAAATTCCCGCAGCCGGCGTTCGGAATACTCTTCGTTGGCCGGATTGACGCATTCCACCACCCCGTCGGTGTAGAGGAGCACCCGATCGCCCTTGTCCAGGGTGATCCGTTTTTCGCGGATGGAGCGCTGGAAAATCGGCCCGCCGTCGAACCCGAGGGCGATGCCGCCTGGATTCAGCTGCTCCACCGAACCGTCGCAGCGGGCGATAAGGAGCGGCGTGTGGCCGGCCGAAGCACAGAGCAGGGTGTTGTTGAGGGGGTCGAGAATCACGTAGTAGGCGGTGACAAACATCCCTTTGGGGATGTCCACCGACAGGATGGCGTTGGTCCGGGTCAGGGTCTCGGCGGCGGACAGGCTGCCCGGCGCCACGAAGCGCAGGATCGCCCGGGTGGTGGACATCACCAGCGCCGCCGGGATGGATTTGCCGGAGGCGTCCGCCACCACGATGCCCATGTGCTGGCTATCCACCGGCAGGAAATCGAAATAGTCGCCGCCGATCTCCTTGGCCGGCCGGTAGGCGGTGTGGATATCCAGCCCCCGCACCCGGGGCGTTTGCAGCGGCAGGAGATTATTCTGGATGCTCCGGGCGATGGCGAGGTCGCTTTCCAGCCGGTTGTTTTCCTTTTCGTTGGTGCGGGCCACCCGCAGTCGTTCGGCCATGGAGTCGAAGGCCTGGGCCAATTGCCCCAGTTCGCCGCCTTCGGTGATTCCGGAACGCCGGGTGTAGTCCCCCTCGGCCATGGCCTGCATGTCGGCGGCGAGTTTGCGGATGGTGCCGGTGACCCGCCGGGCCGCGTACCAACAAATCACGGTCATGCACAGGGCGAGGATGGCGGCCAGCACCAGGGAACGGGCCAGAAAGGCGTTCCGTTCCGCCAGCAGATGGGCGGTGCGGACCACCACCACGACCGAGCCCATGTACTGCCGGGGGGTGCCGGAGGTATACAGCCGGGCCACACCCCGCACCAGCGGCTCCGGTTCCGCGTCGGCCAGATAGTCGATATGGACGCGGATGTCGCCGGCTTCGGTAAACGCGGGCGAGACGGGCGCGGCCCGGAGGATGGCGGGATCGAAGGTGGCATTGGCGTTGTGGCCCAGGGCATAGACGGAACGGTCGGCGTTCAGGAGGTAGACCGCCACTATCTCCAACCCGCCGATGGGCGAATTGATCCACTGGGTCATGGTGGAAAGGATGGTCCGTTCCGCCGCCTTTTCCAGCACGGCAGCGGGAGCGTATTCCTCGGGATCGAAACCGGTCTCTGCCGCCCAGATCTCAGGACTCACGAACCCTTCCGTCACCAGCCAGTGGGCGCCGCTCTGCCATTCCTGGGATGTGTTGTAGCCCGGGTTTTCCGCCAGAAACCGGTCCCGGTGCAGGATCAACAGCCGGCCAAACATGCCGGTGACGAAGGTGGTGTTGGCGGTATCGGCCTCGAGTTCCCGGAGCTGCAGGTTGTACATCCGGGTGCGGATAACCAGCAGCACCACGAACAATCCCGCCAACATCGACACCAGGATCGGGACGGTCAGCTTCATGGCCAGGCCGCCCCGGGACGGGGTCGTGTGCAGGCGGATGGAGTTGCCGGCGCCGTGGTAGGACTCGGCGCTGCGGCGTCGTTCCGGGAAGGCGTCCGCGTCCTGAGCTCGGCCCGCGACCCGGAAGTGGGTGCTCTCCGCGGCGGCATCCAGGGAACCGCCCGGGTGGTTGTCGTCCTTCATCATGCCAAGCCGTACGCCTTTTGGGTGACTGGAAGCTGGTTCCTACCTCCGTCCCGACGGCGTCGACTCAAGGGACGCCAACGGGTGTTAAGCAACCGCCATCGCCTTGTGGTCACCCCGTCTATCGCCGCTTTCCTCGTCGAGAACGACGATGCGAGTCCTCTTTCACTGCCAGAGCGCGCCGGAGACATGGGACAGGAGGATGAGGCGGTGCAACCGAATTTCCTTCCGGCGCAAATACCGGCGGCTTTTCTTCCGGTTTTTTTTGAAAACGGATGCGGCAGTGCCTGCACATCCTGCAAAAAATCGGGCACGGATGCTCATTTGGCCCGTTTTTTCCGGCGGTGGCCGGAGGTGGCGCCCGCAGCCGTCAAATCATATCCCTCACGGCCGATAATGCAAGCCTGTAGGATCCGGCCGGGCCGGGTTTTCCTATCCTGCAGGTAGATCCGGCCGTCGGCATCCGGCGCCTCGTGGCGGCTCCGCGCCACCACCCAATCCCGGTCCAGCCGGGAGTCCACCACCACCGTCTCCGTCCCGCCGACCCGGGCGTCCAGCCAGGCAAAGGCATGCCGGCGCTGGGCCTCCAGAATGGCGGCTCGCCGCCGGGCCGCTTCCGCCGCCGGCACCCCATCGGGGAAGCCGAAGGCGGCCGTCCCTTCTTCCGGCGAATAGGCGAAGGCGCCAAGATGCTGGCACCGGCCCGCCGCCACCCAGTCCAGGAGCTCGGTAAACTCCTCCTCGGTCTCCCCGGGAAAGCCGGTGAGGATGGTGGTGCGTAGGGTCAGTCCCTGCAAGCGGTCGAGGATTTCCTCCACCCGCTCCCGGCCGTAGCCCCGGCCCATCCGCCGCAGCACGCCCTCGCTGATATGCTGGATCGGCAGATCGAGATAGCCGCAGAGCCGTTCTTCCTGCCGCAGCAGGTCCATGACCCGATCTTCGAGATGGGCGGGATGGGCGTAGAGCAGGCGGAGCCTCGGCACCGAAACCGCTTGGAGCAGGTTTTCCAGGAGGGTGGCCAGGGACAGCCCCGGTTGCCGGCGGTCCGCTGCGTAGGCGGTGGTGTCTTGGCCGATTATCACCAGTTCCCGCGCTCCCTGTTCCTCCAAAAGCCTGGCCTCGTCCACGATCGCCTCGGGCGAACGGCTGCGCAGGCCGCCGCGGATAAGCGGAATGGCGCAATAATGACAGCGGTTGTCGCAGCCGTCGGACAGCCGGAGATAGGCGAAGGAGGGCAGGGTGGAGACGAGTCGCGCCCCCTCGCGGAGGATCGGCGGGGCGGGCGGCGCGACGGCGGCCGGGTCGTCCGGCCGGTGCGGGTCGCCCGACTCCTCCAGCCGGCGGAGGGCGTCACGCAGGGACGACGGCGTCCCCAACCCCCAGGCCGCATCGAGATCGGGAAACTCGCGGCGCAACGCCTCGGGCGAGCGTTCGGCCCAGCAACCCGTCGCCACCACCCGGACCCGGCCGCCGGACTGGCGCTTCAATGCCAGATATTCCCCGATCACCTCCCGCGCTTCCTGCCGCGCTTCCTCGATAAAGCCGCAGGTGTTGATGATGATTACGTCGGCATCGCCGGGGTCGACGGCGAGATGGAACTCGTCATCCAGGGTCTCGCCCAGCATGGTTTCGGCGTCAACGAGATTTTTCGCGCAGCCGAGGCTGGCTAAAAACAGTTTGGGCATACAGTTCCCCCCACCAGTAATAAGGTCCAGAACAACCGCCACCCATGGTACGGGGCCGGCCTGTTTTCCACAAGAGCTGGAATTGCCCCACCGACGGGTCTCCGTCTCCTGTCGGACTTCCACCCTGACTCCGACTTCTTCCATACAAATTTTGCAAAAAATTATGTCGTTTACTCGTTGAAATCAATTGTATACTGCATAATATCAGGCGCGTTACCACACCGGGAATTTCGTGTTCGACAAGGAGAGCTCCCACACCGATAGCATTGACCCGATGCTCACTGATCTCTCACAATCCTCGGGACATGCGGGCGGCATGTCCGACACAGCGGGCCCGAAACCGGCAAGCCGGAAATGGTGCTGTACACCGGAGGCGGAGGTCACCATGAACAGATTCGATATCGGCAGGCGGATTGAGACATACCGCGACAAGCTCAAGATGTCCACCCAGGAACTGGCGGAACGGATCGGCCGGAGCCAGGCCACCATCAGCCGGATTGAAAACGGCAAGCAGGGGCTGACCTTCGAACTGCTTTCCCGCATCGCCTCGGAACTTCGCGTCCATCCCTTCGCCCTGTTGTCCGACGAGCCGCTGCGGTATTCCGTCCTCCTGCCGCCGGCGGGGTCGACCCAGGACGGGAAGCGCCGCAACCTCCTGGCCAACGCTCTTCAGATCGGCCGCAGCAAACGGAAGCTCACCATCGACGAGGCGGCTGCCATTCTGGAGATCTCCTCGGCCGAGCTGGAATCCATCGAACTGGCCCTGAGCACGCCGGAACCCAGCCTACTGGAACAGATGAGCGTTCTCTACGGCTTGCCGGCCCGGGAGATGCGGGTCCTCCGTCAGTTCGGCGAAGAAGCGCCGGAGATCGCCGGCGGGCTGGCGCGGCTGCAGCACGTCCTCACCCGGATCCATGCCGTCGCCCGCGACGTGGCCGCCGGCGAGGAGCGGCGGGCGCTGGAACGCATCCGCGAGCTCCTGGCCGCGGCGGAGACGGAAAGCCCGCTGCCGTCGGACGCCTCCTCGAAGGAGGTCGGGCTGTTCCTCAACCGCCTGTCCCTGCATCTGGTGAACGCCATGCGGGACGAGGACTTCCGCGGCAAGATGTTCCAGATGGCCGGCCTTGATAAGAGCAACCCGGCTCCTCCGCCCAACCCGGCGGACGAACCCGCACGGGGAGCGGAGGTCCACCTGAAATCCCGGCCGGAGTAACTTTCCGTTTGATTTTTTGCGGCGCATGAATTACAAAAAAGCGTAGCCGGGGATCGCCCGGAGACGCTTTTTTTGTCACGACGCCCACAGCGCGACAGCGACGGGCAATCGCGGTTTATTGATCAAAAAAATCCCTAATTTCTACCGAAGGTGCCCGAGCGCCCGCAGCGCGCGACAGAGGATGTCTATTATGAATTTGCGACGGCAGTTTTTCACCGGGGTTTTCAAGGAAAACCCGGTGTTTGTGCTGGTGCTCGGCCTGTGTCCGACCCTGGCGGTCACCACCTCGGTGGAAAAGGCCATCGGCATGGGCCTGGCCTCCACCTTTGTGCTGGTGTGTTCCAACGGCATCATCTCCCTGATCAAAAAACTGGTGCCGGACGAGGTCCGGATTCCTATCTTTATCGTGGTGATCGCCACCTTCGTCACCCTGGTGAAGCTGATCATGGCCGCCTACTTTCCCGAGCTGAAAGCGGCCCTCGGCATCTTCCTGCCGCTGATCGTGGTGAACTGCATCATCCTCGGCCGGGCCGAAGCCTTCGCCAGCAAACATGGGCCCCTCGCCTCCCTCGTCGATGGTGTCGGCATGGGCGTTGGGTTCACCGTGGCCTTGATGACCCTGGGCGTCATCCGGGAGATCCTCGGCTCCGGCAGCCTGCTGGGCATCCCCTTCGCCGAGGGGTTTCTGCCCTATACGCAAACCATCTTCATCCTCGCGCCCGGCGGCTTTCTCACCCTCGGCCTACTGATGGGCGGATTGAACTACCTCGCCATGCGCCGGCGCGATCGCCGGGCGCGGCGCGCGGTGCCGCCGCCGGCGAAATAAGGCGGGGCAGTGGGAGCGAGGCACGACAGTGAAAGCCAGGAGAGGCTATGCAGGAATATTTTACCCTCATGTTCGGGATGATCTTCGTGCAGAATTTCGTCCTCAACCAGTTTCTGGGCATCTGCCCCTTCATCGGCGTGTCCAAGAAACGCGATTCCGCCATCGGCATGGGCATGGCGGTGATCTTCGTCATGGCCATGGCCTGCTTCGCCACCATGTGCGTCTACAAGCTGGTGCTGATCCCCTACGGTCTCGACCAGTACCTGGATATCATCAGCTTCATCCTGATCATCGCCGCCCTGGTGCAGTTCGTCGAGATCGTCATGAAGAAGATCTCGCCCGACCTCTACCAGGCCCTGGGCATTTACCTGCCGCTGATATCCACCAACTGCGCCGTCCTCGGCTCGACCCAGATGCGGATGGTAAACTACGCCGCGCTGTCTCTTCCCGAAGCGCTGGCCAAGAACACCGCCCTGGGCATCTTCGGCGGCATCGGGTTTACCCTGGCGCTGTTTCTCATGGCCACCATCCGCGAGCGGCTGGAATTGGCGCCGGTACCTAAAGCGTTGCGGGGCATCCCCATCGCCTTCATTGCCGCCGCCGGCATGGCGTTGTCGTTCTTTGGTTTTACCGGCATCGTTTGAACCGCCGGCCGGCGCGCGGCGGGTCGGCTGGACCCGGGGCGCCGGCCGGACGCACGAAGAGAGGAACTCCATGACAGCATTTGTCGCCATGGCGGCGCTGGGCGGCGTTCTGGCCCTGGTGCTGGCGGTGGCATCGCGCCGCTTCGCGGTGGAAACCAACCCGCTGGTCGCCCAGATCAACGACGCCCTGCCCGGCGTCAACTGCGGCGGCTGCGGCTACGCCGGCTGCTACAACTACGCCGAGGCCATCGCCGTCAAGGGTGCAGACCCCACCCTGTGCGCCCCGGGCGGCGTCAAGGTCGGCATGGACCTGGCGCGGATCCTCGGGGTGGAGGTGGCAGACAAGGCCCGCGCCGTCGCCCACTGCCACTGCCAGCACGAAAACGTCAAAACCGTCGCCGTTTATACCGGCATCCAGACCTGCCGCGGCGCCAGCCTCTTCGGGCTGGGCGGCGGCTGGCTCGACTGCCGCTACGGCTGCCTCGGCTACGGCGACTGCCAAGCGGCCTGCCCTTTCAACGCCATCCGCCTGGGACCGGACCGGCGGCCGGTGGTGGACGAGGAGCTGTGCACCGGCTGCAAAAAGTGCGTCGTCGCTTGTCCCCGCTACCTCATGGCCGTCGATCCGGTGGACAAGTTCGTCCACGTCCTGTGCCACAACCGCGACAAAGGCCCGTTGGCCAACAAGATCTGCACCCGGGCCTGCATTGCCTGCAAAAAGTGCGAAAAGGTCTGCCCGACCGGGGCGGTTACCGTGCCCAACCTACTGGCCGAGATCGACTACTCCAAATGCATCAACTGCGGCAAGTGCGTGCCGGTGTGTCCGCACCAGGTGATCGTCAATCTCCGTCCGGCCCGGCAGGGAAAACAGGTCTGGCCCGAAGCCCGGGCGACCATTCCGGGCGAGACCCTTACCGAAGGCCGGAGCGACAACTATTAGGCGGGCAGCCCGCCGGGAAACCCGGCGGGCGACCGATGTGCCCGCGCGGCCGCGCGGCCACGCAAGGAGCGTAGCGCATGAAACACCTCTTCAAGGGCGGGTGCCACCCGCCGGAAAACAAGGACGCCACCAAGGACATCCCGCTCCGGCCGGCGCCGCCGCCGCCGCTGGTGGCCGTGTCCTTTTCCCAGCATATCGGCAAACCGTCGACACCCATGGTGAAAATTGGCGAGCGGGTGCTGCGCGGCCAGCGCATCGCCGACAGCCAGGGCTTCGTCTCCGCCCCGGCCCACGCCTCGGTGTCCGGGATTGCCAAAGGGGTTGTGCAGCTCCGGCATCCGCTGGGGTTTCTGGTGGACGCACTGAAGATCGAGAACGACGGCCTGGACGAATGGCATCCCGACGCGGTGCGGGAGCGCGACGTCGACGCCATGACCCCGGAGGAGATCCGCACCGCTGTTCAGGAGGCGGGTATCGTCGGTATGGGCGGCGCCACCTTTCCCACCCACGTCAAGCTGTCCCCGCCCAAAGAAAAGGCGATGGACACGCTGGTCCTGAACGGCGCCGAGTGCGAGCCCTACCTCACCGCCGACGATCGGCTGATGACGGAGCACCCGGAGGAAATCCTGCGGGGCGCGGCGCTGGTGGCGAAGGCGGTCGGGGCAGGGCGGATCATCGTCGGCGTCGAAGACAACAAACCCCGGGCGATAGCGGCCCTGCGCGAAGCGGCGGCCCGGCACGACCTCACGGCGGAGATCGCACCCTTGCCGGTGATGTACCCGCAGGGGGCGGAAAAGCAGCTCATCTACGCTCTCCTCGGCCGCACCGTGCCGGCCGGCGGCCTGCCGATGGACGTGGGCGTCCTCGTCCACAACGTGGCGTCCATGTACGCCTGCTACGACGCCTGCCGGCACGGCCATCCCCTGACCGAACGGGTGGTGACCGTCACCGGCCCGGGCGTATCCCGGCCCGCCAACCTCTGGGTCCGCATCGGCACCATGGCCCGGCACATTCTGGATGAATGCGGCTTCGACCCGGTGGCGACCCAGAAATTGATCGTCGGCGGCCCGATGATGGGTATGCCCATGCGCGACCTCGAATGGGCCACCGCCAAGGGCGGCAACGGCATCCTCTGCCTCACCGATCCGGCCGCCTATGCCTATCTCCCCTGCATCCGCTGCGCCCGTTGCGTCGACGCCTGCCCGATGGGCCTCCTGCCCTGCACCCTTTCCAACTACGGTGAGGCGGGCCTGCTGGCCGAGGCCGACGCGGCCAACGCCAAGGATTGCATCGAATGCGGCTGCTGCACCTACGTCTGTCCGTCCAAGCGGCCCATCGTGCAGTGGGTCAGGATGGAAAAGGCGGAGATCAACCGGAAAGCCCAGGTGGCCGCGCTGGCGAAATAAACGCCTCCGGCCGCGACCGGCGCCGCACCACGCGAGGAAAAACAAAACCATGGCGGAAGAAGAAACGGTACTGTTCAACGTCAACAACTCGCCCCACGTCCGGCATCCGGACACGACGGCGGGGATCATGTTCTGGGTGTGCCTGGCGCTCCTGCCGGCCCTCGGCTGGAGCATCGTCGCCTTCGGCTGGCGTTCGGTCGTGGTGATCGTCTCCGCCGCCGCCGCCTGTCTCGCGACGGAAACGCTGTGCCAATGGTGGCGGGGCCACCGCACCAGTATCGGCGACGGCAGCGCCCTGGTGACCGGGCTTCTCCTGGCCGCCGTCTGTCCCGCCAACCTGCCGTGGTGGGCGGCCGCCCTCGGCGGCGTCTTCGCCATCGGCATCGCCAAACAGGCCTTCGGGGGCCTCGGGCACAACATCTGGAACCCGGCCCTGCTGGCCCGGGCCTTCCTCCAGGTGAGCATGCCCGACCGGATGATGTCGGGAGAATGGCCCTTTCTCAGCGTTACCGGCGACTGGCTGCAAAACGCCCTCTACGACATGGGCGGCACCTTCGCCGAGATCGCCGATACCGCCGCCAGCGGCGTCGCCGCCGCCTCCGGGGTGGACGTCCTGACCGGCGCGACCGTCATGGCCCGGCTGCACGCGCCGGCCGCCCGGGAAGTGGTGGATGCCGCCGGCGCTGTCGCCTACGAACTGCCGGCGATCTTCTCCCCCACCTGGTCGGAGATCCTCCAAACCTGGATCGGCTGCAACGAAGGCGGGGCGCTGGGGGAAGTGTCTGCGTTGTTCCTTATCATCGGCGGCGTGACGCTGATCGCCCGGAAGATCGTGAGTTGGGACATCCCGGTGTTTTTCATCGGCACCGTTGCCCTGCTTGGCTTCGTACTGCCGCATCCCTACCGCATGGGCGACGCCACCGCCTACACCGGCTGGTTCCAGGGCCCGTGGCTGTTGCATCTGGGCGGCGGCGGCCTGATGCTCGGCGCCTTCTTCATGGCCACCGACATGGTGACGAAACCACTCACCGCCACCGGCCGGCGGATATTCGCCATCGGCTGCGGCGCGATAACCATCCTGATCCGGCTGTTCGCCGGCTATCCGGAAGGGGTCTGCTACGCCATCCTCTTCATGAACACCTGCGTGCCGTTCATCGACGTCCTCACCCGACCCAAGGTGTTCGGCCGTTCGTCGTAACCCGGCGCGAGGTCCGCCGCTCCACTGCCCGAAGCCGGAACGCCAGCGCGGAAGTACCGGGTACTCTCAATCCTCATAAGCAAACCCCTCACCCCCTGATATACAGGGGGTGAGTGCGTTTCCCTAACCCATCTCGTTTTCTGCCCCTTTCTCCTCGGGCATAATCCGGCGATGAAACACCGTGGCAAGACCAACGCTGAGCTCAACAGCGAATTCATCGTCATAGCCTGGTGGTCCTCCCACCGATATCGGTGCTGATCCCATACTCTTCCTACAGGCTGGACCGGGCCGCCGGTACTCCCTTTTGGACAGTTTCAGACAAGGGGTTTCCGCCATAATTCTAGAGGAAATTACCCTCATCGAACCCCGTCGCCGCCGGCCACGGGTCGGTAACAGAATCCGCAGTAAACGGTTAGCTAATATTTCGCGGCGTCCCCAAGATTTTTTCTCTTTTCCGTACCGAGTGCGTGAACCGCACTAGGATCGCCTTATCTGGATGCCGAAGCATCCAACTCAGGCTGCAAAGGAGAGGAAATGACTCTGGACGTGGGAAAAAAGCTGTTTCTCGTGCTGGCGATGGTGGCGGTGGCCGGGGTGGGCTGGTGCCGGTCGCCGGCGGCGGATGTGCTGCTGCAGGAGGAGGTGAACGCCGATGCGGCCTTGCTGGCGGCGGTCCTCGACCAGGAAAACCCGCAGCAACTGCGGTTCGACGCGGTGGAGAAGATCATCCGCCAGGCTCAGGGAGAAGACGGTGCGGAGCCGGCGGCATGGCTCCTGGCCCTGGCAAAAACCGCCGGCGCCCAGGTGGCGCTGCGTTCGCTGGCCATGCAGGGTTTGGTCCTGGCGGAGTGCGTTCCGGACGGGTTTGTCGCCTGGCTCGTGGACGATGCGGCGGCGGCGGACGACGAAACCTGGCAGCTGGCCGCCGTGGATGCCCTGGGCGCCGTCATGCCCTGGGCGACGGAGGGCGAGCGGGCAAAGGCGGCCGCGTTTTTGCAGGAGGCGGCGGCTGGCGGCAGCCCCGCGTTGTCGGCCCTGGCCCTGTCTGTCGCTACCACTCTGGCCACGTCCGGGCTTCTGCCGGCCGACCTGCCGGGAGAAATTCTCGCCGCACAGCTGGCGGCGGGCGACCTGGACCCGGAGGTGGCGCTGGCCCTGGTGCACGCCGCGGTGGCGAGCGGCGACGACAGCCTGACGCCCCTCGTCCGCGGTCTGCTGGACGGCGACAGGTCCAGCGCCAGGCTGACCCTTTCCCTCATCGGCTTTTTGGGCGAAGTGGGGGACGAGGCGGACATCCCGCGCATCGAAGCCCTGGCGGCCGGCGAGATTCTCTATCAGGCGGCCGCGACGCGGGCGGTGGCGGCCATTCGTGATCGAACTTCTGACCAATAAGGATCTCACCATGAAATATATCTTTGTCGCGTTATGCAGCCTGCTCCTAGCCGTGGCATGGAGCGAGGACACCGCGCCCCACCCCGCGGTGACCGGTATCACCTCCACGTACCAGGGCGGGCGAGTGGTGCAGGTGCGGTGGAACAACCCGGCCATCAGCGCGCAGCAACGTGTGGCGTGCGAAATATACCGGGACGGTGAGCTCGTCTACCGCGGCATCCTGCGGGAAAACGACGAGGAAACCGACGGGGAGGTCTGGAGTGGCACCACCACCCAGACGTTCAAGGACACCCTGGCCCATCCCGGCAGCACCCACGAGTACACTGTTGTCTACCGTACCGAGGACGGGGTCGAGTCGTTGCCGGCATTGACAAGTGTGGCGTTGGCGTTGCCGGCTTTCTCCGGCCTCACTATTTCGTACGCCGGCGGCCGCAATGTGACGTTGAGTTTTCTCCTCGGGGTTAACTATTTTCCCGATCTCAAATACCGCGTCTACCGCGATGGCGAGAAGATCGGAGAAATGCCGTTCCGCGGTTCCGGCACGCTAGAAAATGGTAATACGTGGGACGGAACCGGATCGCGGCAATACTTTACTGACACCCAAGCCACGCCGGGTGAGTCCCACGAGTATCGGCTGGTCATGGACCTCTACCCGGGTTGCCCGTTAGTGGAGGGAGTCCTTGTTCTGGAAATTCCACTGCCGGCGGTTAGAAATCTTACTGTTGAGTACCGCGGCGGCCGCACGGTGCAAATCGCTCTTTACCGGACCATCAACACCTTCCCCGATTTGGTTTACGAAATTTATCGGGACGGCATTCTCGTCGGCTCCATGCCGCACGACACCGCGGGAACGGCGGAAAATGGCGATTACTGGACCAACGGGGGTTTGTGGCAGTATTTCAACGACACTCATGCCACACCGGGCGCGACCCATGAATACCGGCTAGTGGCGAATTTGTACCCGGGCTGCCCATTGGTGGAGGAAATCCGGACGCTTGCCATTGCGTTGCCGGCATTCAGCAGCCTGGTTGGCGATTACCGTGGCGGTCGCACTGTACAAATAGCGTTTTACCGAACCATGAACACCTTTCCCGATCTGATTTACGAAATTTACCGGGACGGTGTCCTCGTCGGTGCAATGCCACATGATACCGCGGGAACGGCGGAGAACGGTGACTACTGGAGTAACGGAGGATTTTGGCAGTATTACAACGATACCCATGCCACGCCTGGCGAGAACCATGAATACCGGGTGGTGGCAAATCTGTACTCAGGCGGACCGGTGGTGGAACAATTCCTGGAAGTACCGATTCCGCTACCGGAATTTTCCAGTCTGTCATATGTGTATCGCGGCGGCCGGAGCGTTCAGTTCCAGTTCCTCAAGACAATGAACACCTTTCCCGATCTCGTTTACGAAATATATCGTGACGGTGCGTTCGTCGGTTCTATGCCCCATGACACCTCGGGAACGGCGGAAAATGGGGATACGTGGAGCAACGGTGGCTCC
>JAJBSZ010000414.1 GCA_020861125.1 Planctomycetota bacterium
GCGGAAGTCGTGCGGGTATTTCCTTTTTCCGGCCTTTTCCCCGAGGGTGTACCGCGTATTTTTTTCCCCGCACTCCATTGATTAAAGACCCGGGGGCGCTGGTCGCGCGCCCCCGGACCCCCCAGCGAGTCCGTGCCGGACAGCCAGCCTTTACTGAATTCGCTACCTTCAGCCGCCTTCGGCTTGAACCGTTCTTAAGGTGGCTGGGATGGGAAAAAAAAAGCGGCACGCTAATGCGTGCCGCCTGTTTTCCAATACTTTGCTCTTATCCATGCGGCCGCTTACACCCGACCACTCTTTTCCCGGCCCGCATGTTCCCGACACAACTTCCGCATCTCACCAGCCAAATACAAACTTCCAGCCGTAAAAATCAACCCATCACACGGCGTAAACTCCTCCGCCAACTCCAAAGCATGCGCCGGATCAATGGCAGCAGCAATCCGAATAGCCGGATACTCACTGGCGAGAAATGCCGACAATTCCGCCGGTTCCACCGCCCGCGGCGACGAAAACGGCGTCACCACAACATTCCGGAATAACGGCGCCAGTATCCGCAACATCCCGCGGTAATCCTTGTCGCCGGCCACACCAAAAATCAGCGTGCGATCCGTCGCGGTAAACGACTCCAAAAGCGTCTCCGCCGCCGCCCAGGCCGAAGCCAAATTGTGGGCGCCGTCAATGACATGCCACGGCAATTTCCCCACCACCTCAAGCCTGCCCGGTAACGCCAAAGACCGCCAGGCCCGCTTCAACACCAGCGCATCCGGCGATTCCCGATCCAGATACTCCATAAACAAATCCACCAGACCCAAAGCCAGCCCAGCGTTTTCCACCTGGTGCGCCCCCAGCATCGCCAGCGGCACATCAGGATACACGTTGCGCCACGTCTCGAAATCCAGACGCTGGCCGAAGCCCGGTTTGTCCGGCTGCACCGCCTTCCGCGTCTCCACCAACACGTCGCGGCCCACCGTAAACAGCGGCGCATTCATCTCCCGCGCCCGCTCCTCGATGACCCGCATCGCCTTCGGCTCCTGCAGCACCGTAACCACCGGCGTGTTCCGCCGAATAATCGCCGCCTTCTCCGCCGCCACCAACTCCAGCGTATCGCCGAGAATTTCCTGGTGGTCGAGGGAAATCGCCGTCAACCCGGTTACCACCAGCCGGGCATCCGGCAGGTTGGTGGCGTCCAACCGGCCGCCGAGACCGGTTTCCAAAACCATCGCCTCCACCTTCGCCGCCTGGAACACAACCAGGGCGGTGGCGGTAAGGATTTCAAACCACGATGGCGAACAACCCTCCCGGCGCATGGCCTCGGCTTCCCGCAAGACCGCGCTGCAGGCTTCGACAAACCGCTGTTCGCCCACAGGACGGCCATTGATCATGATCCGCTCCCGCAGATCATTCACATGCGGCGATGTGTACAGCCCCGTCTTGATCCCGGATGCCGTCAGAGCGGCAGCCACCAAGTGCGATACCGACCCCTTACCCTTGGTGCCGGCAATATGCACGGCCGGAATGGCAGACTGGGGCGAACCAAGACGACGGGTGAGTTCCACCATGCGTTCCGACCCGCCGTCCAACGAACCGGCAACGGGCGCGGCGCGCTCCAAATTATGAAAGGTATCGAGAAGATCAACCACTTCCCGGTAACTTGGCAATGTATGTATTTCCATGCAATTCCCCACAAGAAAGGATGTTACGTAATGTCCCGCCGGCGGCGGCGCCGCTCGCGGCGGTCCCGGTACGCCAGTATTTGTCGCAGCCGGGACTAATTTCCTTCCGCCAGATCCCCGTCCTCATCCGCCAGCTTGCGGCGGTTCTCTTCGGCCAGGGTGCGGATGGTGGCAAACAACGGCGTGTCGGGCAACCCGCCGATCATATCCCCAAGGACCACCACCGCCTCTTGCAGGTAGGGGTTCTCTTCGAGGTCCACAAGGCGGTTTTCGCCCTGGAAATCTTTGATGTAACTTGCGATGCCAAAACGCATCTCCTTCCGGACCAGCTCCGGATCGATCTTCTCCTTGGGATACTTTTCCCGCAGAGCCATCAACAGGGATTCGAACTCCGGATAGGCCTCGGGATCGAGGTTATCGAATTCCAACAAACGCCGGTATTCCTGTTCATGGCGGGTGAAGCGATCGTTTTCCTCCAGCCAGAACATCACATCGTGCTGGTCCCGGATCTTCCAGCGTGCCTCAGCCTCCACCACCGACAGATCGCTTTCCGGTACCTTATAATCGGGCTCGATGCCCTTTTCGTGAATACAGTCGCCATTGGGCAGGTAGTACTTGGCGATGGTCATCTTGATCCGCGACCGGTCGTTGGCGGCGCGGACGCCGATGAGCGACTGCACCGACCCCTTGCCGTAGGTCTTGCGGCCCACCAGAGGCGCCCGCTGGTGATCGCGCATGGCGCCGGCCAGAATCTCCGCCGCCGAAGCGGTGCCGGGGTTGACCACCACCACCACCGGCTTGTTGTAGAACGGGCTGCCGAGGCCAGCCTTATACACCTGGGCCTGGCGGCCGGCCGATTTCTTGCCACGGCTGGACACTATGACCTTGCCGTTGCCGATAAACAATTTGGCCACATCGACGCCGGATGCCATCACGCCGCCGGGGTTGTTGGATAGGTCGAGAACCACCCCCTTGGCGCCCTGCTTGTTGAAGGCGGCCAGGGCGTCCTTGACCATCTGCGCCGTGCCCTTGACCCGGCGGTAGGGGTCGCCGTCGTTGAAGGAATTGATCTTGATGTAGCCGATATCGCCGGGAAGCAGCTGCGATTCCACCGAATTGATCTGGATGATCTCCCGCTTGATGGCGATCTCCCGCGGTTCCTTCCAGGCTCGGCGGTAGACCCTGACCTTGATGGTGGTTTTGGCCGGTCCCTTCAACAGCTTGATAATCTCGTTCAGTTTCATGGTGGTGATGTCGATGTCGTCGATGCGGTCGATCACGTCCATGGGTTTCAGACCGGCGCGGTGGGCCGGCTTGTCGTACATGGGGGTCAGCACGGTGAACCGGCCGTCCCGCATGCCGACCCACGCGCCGATGCCGCCGTAATTCGCCTTGATCTGGGCTTCGAAGTCGGCGTAGTCCTCGTCGTTCAGGTAGTCGGAAAACTGGTCCAGGGAATACAGCAGGGCCTGGGCGCTGGTTTCCGCCATCTTCCGCGGCTGTAAACGCTTGGCCTGCTCCGCGTCCTCCTCGTCCACGGCGTAGTATTCCCGCACCTTGTCGATAACCTCGGTCAGCAACTCGACGGGAAAAGAATCCCGGCGCTGCCGTTCGTCATAGCGGGTATTGATGGTCAGGATATTGGCGGCGCGCTCGCCGATGGGGCCAGGCATATCGGCCAGCAGCCGCAGGTCGTCGCGCAGGGTGGCATAGTGCTCGGTCTGGGCGAGGATGAGGAGCGCTTCGGCCCGAGCGGCCGGGCTCTCGCCGTTGCGGCGGATGTCGTCCAGCACCTCGAACGCCTGCGGCCGGGCCGACAACTGCCAGAGGGCGTTGGCGATATCCACCCGCACCCGCTCCGGCACGCCGGGCGCGCCCAGCATGATGCCCAGCCGGGCGGCGGCGTATTCTCCGCCCCATTTTCCCAAAATCTGCGCCGCTTCCAACCGACGCTCCACCGGCACCGAGTCGTCCATGATGACGCTCTCGAGGCCGAGCACGCCGTCCTTTTGATCGCCCATCTTTAAGAGCGCCGCCGCCGCCGTCAGCCGCACCACCGGCGGGCGGGCGGGATCGCCGGCGGCATCCACCAGCTCCAGGTCGAACTCCGCCGAGGCGGTAAACCCGATCCGCGCCAGGGATTCGGCCGCTTGCCAGACCGGTTCGGCCTGGTTGGCGGACTGGCTGGCCAGCAGAGTAGCCACATCCGATGCCCAAACGGCGCCGGCGACGATACTTGCCGCCACGACGAGGAAAAGGGAAAAGAGGTTTTTGCGCATGGGAATCCTTGTCTTTCCGCCAGAAAGGGAGGGCGTGAGCCGCCCGCAGAGCCTGGTTGACCGCAACCGGCAATAATTATTGACAAACGGATGCCGAAGGCAAGCCGGTTGTTAAAAATCCGGAACCGGTACGCACGGCCCGGCTAGTCCCCGAGAGACCGGCCGGACAGCCCCTTCCGTCGGTTCCCCGAAAAGCGTCCGGACCGGCTTTCCCGCCGGCCGCATCACGCTGCCGCGCGCCGGGGAATCACCGGCCAAAGCGCCGGGCGAGTTCCTCCCAACCGATGCGGATGGCGGTGGGACGGCCATGCGGGCAGGTGGGTAATTGTCCTTGATGGAAGAACCTGTCAAGCAGCGCTACTATCTCCTCCTCCGGCAATGTCCGGCCCAGCAGCACCGAGGACCGGCAGGCCAGGGACGCCAGCAGGCGTTCCCGCGCCGCCTCCACCGTCGCGGCCGCGTCTCCAAGGTCGGCAAGTACCTGACGGATAAGGTTTTCTATTTTTGCAGGCGGGATAAAAGCCGGCGCCGACGTGATCCGGAGACAGGTGGGTTCGGGCAGGACGATGTCGAACCCATATTCCGCCAGGGCCGGCACCGCCTCCACCGCCGCCGCCGCTTCCGCCGGCGACAGCCGGAGTTCCAGCTGGAGCAACCGGGTTTGGGACCCGCCGCTCCGCCGGGCCTCCATCAGCCGGTCGAAATTCCAGCGCTCATGCAGCGCATGGGGATCCACCAGCAAGATACCGTCCGGACCGTCCACCAGGACATAGCGGCCGCCCGCCTGCCCGAGGATGCGGTGGCCGGCCGCCCCAAGGGGATGCACCGGTGTTCCGCCGGCGGCGGGTGGATCCGCCTCCGGCTCCCCGCTCCGTCTGGCGGCAGAGGCGTCAGAAGCGGCGGTCGGTCCGGCGGCGGTACCGGCAGGGGACGAGGCGGTGCTGTCGGCAGCGGGCCGGGATTCTCCCCCCCGCAGCCGCTCCCGGGCGGCGTCCAGATCGAGCCGGGACAGATCGCCCCGGGACCGGGCAAAGGAAGTCGGCAGGTCGAAACGGGCCTGGTCCCCCTCGCCCTCCCGGCGGCCGGCGGCGGTCCCGCCCGACCGCGGCGGCGGCGCCCGTTCGGGCGACGGCGCGGCAGCGAAGGTAGCGACGGTGGGCGTGGTGGCGACGCCGTCCAGTGCTTCGCGCATGGCACGCCGGACGCCGCTGATCATGATGCCGTCCCGCGAAAACCGCACCTCTTCCTTGGTGGGGTGAGCGTTGACATCCACTTGGGACGGATCCACCGTCAGGGAGATGATGGCGAAGGGAAACTCCCGCGGCGGCAGCACACCCTGGAAGGCGTCCGCCACGGCCTTGCTCAGGCCGTAGTGGCGAATCCAGCGCCGGTTAACTAGAATATAAATGTCCCGGCCGGTGCGGCGGCTCACCGGCGGCCGGGCGAAAAAGCCGCTGACCGCCAGGCCTTCGGCAATGTCGGCGGCAAACGGCACCAGTTTGCCGGCGGTATCGGGGCCGAAGAGGTCGCCCACCCGGTCCGCGAGGGAGGCGGCCGGCTTGAGGGAGAGCACCATGCGCGTATCGGTCTGGAGCCGAAAGCCGACGCCGGGATTGCCGAGGGCGAGGCGGGTGAGGATCTCCGCCGCCCGGGTATTTTCCGAGGCGGGACGGCTCAAAAATTTGCGCCGGGCCGGCGTATTGAAAAAGATGTCCCGCACCTCCACCCGCGTACCCTTGCGGGGGGCGGCCGGGGTGATGCGCACCAGCCGCCCGGCCTCCACCACCAGCTCATGGCTCTCCGACGACCGGGCCGGGGAGGAGACGATGCGGAGGCGACTGACCGATCCGATGCTGGGCAACGCCTCGCCCCGAAAGCCGAAGGTGGCGATGCGGAAAATGTCCTCGACCTCGCTGATTTTCGACGTGGCATGACGCTGCATGCAGGCGACGAGATCCGTCTCGTCCATGCCCCGGCCGTCGTCCGACACCCGGATCAGGCGGTGGCCGCCTTCCTCGAGCTCCACCGCCACCAGGGTCGCGCCCGCGTCCATGGCGTTTTCCGCCAGTTCCTTCACCACCGACGCCGGCCGCTCGATGACCTCGCCGGCGGCGATCTTGTTTTGTACCACCTCCGGCAGTATTTTTATCGTTCCCAATCCAGCCCGTCCTCACCCAGTCCTGTCCACCAGAATTCCTGAAAAACCGCTGTGGTCCCTGCCGGCGGGAGCTAGTCGTGGGAGCACGCGTTCCCGCCGTCGAACCAGTCCCGGGCCAGCCGGAGATCCCGCCGGACCTGCCCAACCAGTTCCGACGCATCACGGAACCGCATGACATCCCGTATTTTGCGATGGAAAAAAACCTCCGCTGTCCGGCCGTAGAGATCGCCCTCGTAATCCAGAAGATGCGTCTCGATGAGAAAATCGCTCAAGCCAGCCTCGATCTCCATCTCGGTCGGCGGCCGGCCGATATTGGTGACGGACGGCCGCAGCGTCCCGTCGATGGCGGCTGTGGTCAGATACACCCCGGCCGGCGGCCGCAGCTCATGGTGCGGATCCAGGTTGAGAGTGGGGAACCCGAGGGTTCTCCCGTGGCCCTGGCCGTGCACCACGGTGCCCGCCACCGACACCTGCCGCCCGAGAAACCGCCGGGCCCGATCAAGATCCCCGGCCTGCACCGCCAGACGGATGGCGGTGGAACTCACCACCCCGCCGTCCAGCACCAGCGGCGGCACCGCCAGCACCGGCATGTCCCAGCCTACGGCCCACTTCGCGAGGGAGGCGGCATTGCCGTCCCGCCCGCGGCCAAACACCGCCGCTTCTCCAAGCACCACCGCGCCGGCATGGAGCCGGCGGTGGAAATATTCCTCGGCAAACACCTGGGCCGAAATCCCGGCCAGTTCGGCCGTGAACGGGATCACCCATACCGCGTCCAGCCCGGCCTCGCCCAACAGTTCCAGCCGCCGTTCCAGGCTGCAGATGGCGGGCGGCGCCGCCCGGCCGAGGGCCAGCCGGGGATGGGGCGAGAAAGTGATGGCCAGCGCCGGCGCACCCCGCTCCCGTGCCACCGCCAGCAGGCGACTGATGATCGCCTGATGGCCGCGGTGCACGCCGTCGAATACCCCGAGGGTGACGGCCGGTCGGCGCTCGGCCAGAGGCGCATCGCTCCTGATATCATATATGCGCATGAAAGACGCTCGCTGCGGGGCGGCGGGCGGCGGTGACGCCGTGCCGCGAAACAAATATTCGTACCGCCCGACCGTGCCGCCTCCGGGGACGGCCTGCCAGTGCCGGATCCCAATTATACGGCCGACCGTCTGGGGCGGCAAGCGGCGGCATCCGGCCCGTCACCCGGCGCCGACGGTTTCTCCTTGCCCCTCCGCCACCCGTCCGTAGTATGAACCCTTTGCCCAGGGCCGCGACCGGAGGGTGCGATGGACAGCTTTTTCCTCACCAGACTGGTGGTATGGTATGCCGTGTTTCTGTTTTCCACCACCCTGCACGAGGCGATGCACGCCTATGCCTCCGCCTATGGCGGCGACGATACCGCCTACCAGTCGGGTCAGGCCACCCTGAACCCGATCCCCCATATGGTGCGGTCGAAATTCGGGATGATCGTGGTGCCTCTGGCGTCCTTCTTTCTCCAGGGCGGCAACTGGATGATCGGCTGGGCCTCGGCCCCCTTCAATCCCCTCTGGGCGGCCCGCTACCCCAAACGTTCGTTCCTGATGTCCCTGGCCGGGCCGCTGTCGCACCTGCTGCCGGCCGGCCTGGCATTTCTCGGCATGTACATCGGCCTGCGCACCGGTTTCTTCGGCCCGCCGGACGCCCGGTTGGAGATGTTCCCCGTCTCCATGGCGGGCGAAAGCTCCCTGTCCTATGCCCTCGCCCTCCTGTGCAACGTCGTCTTCCAGTTGAACCTGGTTCTCCTCGTCTTCAACCTCATGCCATGCCCGCCTCTGGACGGCTCGGAGATCTGGTTCCTGTTCATGAAACGGGAGGAGGACCGGCTGCGCTGGCGGCATATCTTCAGTTCCTACGCCTTTGCCGGCCTCCTCGTCGCCTGGCACTATTTTCCCCGGGTATATTACCCGCTGTTCGCGCGGCTGTTGCACCTGCTGTATTAGCCTCAAAGAATACGGACCCACCCTAAAAAACCGGAGGGAGACGGCTGCCGTCTCCCTCCGGGCGAATACGTATCCGTTTCCCTCCGGCCGCCGCCGTCAGGGTCCCCGGAATTCTTCCGGGTCGTACAGCGGCGCCGATTTGGCCGGGTTGGCGTGGTTGTAGTAGTCCGGCCGCCAGCTCCGGTCGCGGTTGTCACCGAGATTCCGTTCCATCATGGCGTCGGCGTCCGGGAAGGCGGCATCCACCACCGCCGGATAGCCGGAGATGCCCGGTCCCCGTTCGTTCTCCGGGATCAGGGTGTCCCGGCCCTGCCGTTCCGCCACCGTCGGCAGGCGCGACCGTCCCTCCGGCCGCCAGGACTGGATCCGCCGGTCGCCGCCGTTGGATTCCAGGAGACCGTGTTTGTCCACGAACGCCTGATCGAACCAGGCCTCGTCGCAGGCGTCGGACTCATAGTCCGGGATGCGCGCGTCCCGCTCCATCAGGGCGGTCATCCGCCGCACCGTCGCCGCCTGATCTTCATTCCGCGCCCGCGCCGTCGCCGCCGCCCGCGCCGCCGCATCCTCCACCGCTTTTTTCCGCGCGTCCATATACGATTTGGCCAACTGGCTGCACACCACGTCGTAGTAGTAGGTCATGCTCCGGATGTAGATCTCCGTGTCGTAGGGATGGCTCTCGATGTGATGGGTCCGTCCGTACTTCGACACTTCCAGGCCGACGTTGCCCACGGTGCTGTCGAAGGTCTGCTGGCGGATGTAGATAACGCCGCCGGCGGAGCCGGAACCGGGCGCCGGGACGCCCCATTGGGTGAGTTCGGCGATGGCCTTGGCGGCGGCTTCGGTGTTGCCGGTGGCGATAAGGCGCATGGTCAGGGTCAGCCGCGGCCGCATATAAGGGTCGAAATCGGAAATCTCCCCGACGATCACCGCATCCGCCTTGGCCCGCCGGGCCAGCCGCACCGCCTCGTCCACGTTTTTGATCGGATTATAGTAGTGGCGCGGGCGTAATTCCGCGTCGGTGGCGTATCCGGCGGCGAAGATGCCCTCCCCCGACCGGTCGCCCGCCGCGGTTTCCGGCTCGTACAGGCCGAGGGCGAGCTTTTCCCGGAGTTCGGCGTTGTGCCGCCGGGTGGCCCGGTTTTCCCGTTCCACCGTCTCCAGGATGTCGCGTGGATACAGGATCCGCACCTTGCCGTGGGAGGCCAATTGGTTGGCCAGCTTGTTGGCGAAGATGTCGGCGTCGAAGCCCGGCTGCGGCGCCCGGTTGTCGAAGGGAAACACGGCGATCGTCTTGATGGTGGTCAGCGCCGCCGGGTCCTCCAGGTATTCCTGGTAGGGATACGATTTGGACGAAACGGCAGTGGCCATGTGCCGCGCCTCCGGACAGCCGGCGAGGAAGGCCGGCAGCACGAGGGCAAGGACGATCGCGAGCGGGCGGTGCGGGTGGCGCATGGGAGTCATCGGGTCATCCGTATCGGGAGACGGGGCGCCGGCGGCGGCCCGGGATAGCGGCACCACGGTCCTGATCCGGTCGGGCCCGACCGGAATGGGCGCGGGCGGCGGCCAGCCGCGCCGGCCGACAGGCGGCCGGGATCAGACATCCGGAAAAGAAATCAGCGGCCAAACATGACGGCCTCGCCTTGGACCGATCGCTCCGCTTCCCCCTGCAGGTCGTGCAACAGGCCGGGCAGCAGCGGCCGCACGCTCCACACGGTCGGATTGCCCTTGCGGGAAGAGGTGAAGTAGATCCGGCCCACCGGGTTGCCTTCCTCCCGGGCCCAGAAGGGATACCAGTCGGGCGCGGGGTGGTCGGTGACCTGGGTGAGGTCGGTGCCGTCGATCTTTACCGCCCAGATGTCGTCGGCCCGGTAGATGCGGGCCTGCATCTCCGACAGGGGCGATTTCCGTACCGAGGCGAAGGCCAGATAGTTGCCGTCCGGCGACCAGGCCGGGGTGATGGCCGCCCAGTCGTTGGAGGACACGATCTCCTTGGGACTGCCCAGCGCCTCGATCCGGCCGTTGGGCTGCACCGCCACATCCAGGGTCCAGATGCTGAACCAGGGGACGTCGCGCTGGCGGTGGCGCTGGTAGGCGATGGTGTAGACGTTGCCGCCAGCCTCGGTCTTCCGCTTGATCACCGGGCAGAAGGCCGGGAACAGCCCTTCGGTGATGGCGGTGAACGTCTTTTTCCGGGTGTCCAGGATCCAGATCTGCCACTGGCCGTCCATGGAGTTGTAGGGGCTGAAGGCCAGGAATTCCGAATCCGGCGACCAGGTGGGGTGGATGTCATCGTCCGGCGTCCGGGTGAGCTGCTTGGGGCTGGAGCCGGACGGGGCATCCAACTGCCGCAGGAGAAGGCTCCAGTTGCCGTAGCGGTTGGAGCACCAGGCCAGCCAGCGGCCGTCGGGACTCACCGCCGGCATCATGTCGGCCATGGTGTCGTCGGTGAGCAGGGTCCAGGCCTTGCCGTCCACATCCTGCATGGCCAGCTTGGGATTCTTGGACATGCGGGTGGTGGAAAAGAACATGGTCTTGCCGGAAGGATCGAGGGTGACGTTGTGGTCCCCCCCGGCCTCGGCGAAGGTGTTCTGGGTCAGGCCGTTGATCAGCCCGGCGCCGGACAGGCGCAGGCCCAGGGTATTGGGATTATACAGGTTTTCCACCCAATGCCGCGGCTGGTACTCAACGCCCATCTGTTCCTTCTGGATGGGATTGGCCGGATCCATGTCGGGGTATTTCTCGCCATAGACCCAGTCGCCGTCCAGAGCCCCGGTGCCGGCAGCGGCGAAGGGGTTGAGGTCGCGGCCGTAGACCGGTTCGCTCGGGTACACCGCGGCCGCTTCGCCCGACGGGGCGTCGGACACGGTCCAGCCGGAGCGGGGCCAGCGGGCGCCACCGGGCGCCTGGTTGTAGCCACCGGCGCCGGAGCCGCCCGGCTGCAGGGGTTCCGGGGTGTCGGTGAAGGGCATGCAGCCGATCACGGCGGTCAGCGTCGCCGCCGCCATCGTCAGTACCGCCGCGAATCGTCTCGTCACGGCCGTCCTCCTGGGTAAAGGGCCGCACGCGGCCGGAAAGCCGATCGCCCGGTAAGCACCGCACCGCCCGCGCTTCCCGATCGTTCCGCTTCCCGTGCCCGCTTCGGGCCATGTGACGCGCTCGCCGCAACCCGCCGGAAACCCTGCCTCCGCCGCGGCCCGCGTCACGCGAAAAACCGTCCAGGTCTGTTATCGGCGCGGCAACGGCGGCCGCTTGACCATAATCAGCCCCACCGGACGGCTGGCCGGCTCTCCGGCCGGGCGCCGGACCGGGCAACCGGCGGCGTGGGCTGGAAATGGCCGTCTGGATAAGGTTGACAGGGCCGCGGCAAAAAACGACGAAATGGTCGAAATGTCGGTAAATCCTATAATGTCAATATTTTACCCATTATCGGAAGCCGGGCGAAAATAATCGAATTCACCCTGTTTTTAGTAAAACGGTTGGCGCCGGATCGTCGAAGTAGAGGGTGACTTTGTCGCACAATTCGGAGGGTTGCCATGTTCACACGCTCTGCCGCGCCCGGCGGACTATTCATCACCACGGTACTCGCCTGCCTGCTGGCCGCAACGGCGGCGGCGACGGAATGGCATATCGGAGCGGGCGGGTCCGGAAGCAACTATTTCGCGACTCTGGAGGAGTTCCGGGAGGCGATGGCTGCCGGTCTCATCAATATGGCGGACGGCGACGCCATTCTGCTCTATCGGGACGATGCGTCCCTCACGGCGGACCTCGTCCTGCCCGACGCCTGGCACATCACGATACGTTCGGTCGGCGGCCAGTACACCATCAGCGGCGGTTCCATCTGGTCAACCGTAGATGCGGTAGGCAACAACCCGAACCTGACCCTCGAAAATGTCCGCATCAGCAGCGTCGGCTATGCCGCCATCAATTTTGAAGCCGTCAACAGCGGGCACCTGACAGTATCCAATTCGGCGGTTGTAGACGGAACGATCGGCCTGAATATCGAAGGAAACGTCACGGCCGATATCATCAACAGCCAATTTTCCAACAATGCTTACATCAATGTGGCATCGGTTTCCAATTATTCACTGGAATCCACAACCCTCAACATCACCATGAACGCCAATGCGGACAGACGGACCATTTGGAGTGGAGGTTCCACCGCCATTTCCTTTTTCGGATCCGGTAACTTCGACATCAACTTTGACGTCGCAGCCGGCAAAGTTCTGGACGTTCAGGGTTCCATCGATGCCGCCAATTATGGCTTTCGCTCGATGAATATCACTAAAACCGGTGCGGGAGAAGTAAAGCTTCGCGGCGGCAGCGTGCTGTGGGATCCGGATCTCTCGGACGACTTTTACTATACCTACGGCAATTTCAATTTTGTCCTCGAGGAAGGTAAGGTTCATTTCACCTCCACGGGAAAAACCGACACCACCTGGACAGATTTTAATGGCAGTATTACCACCAAAAGCGGCACGGTTTTTAAAATCAACCATACCCCCGGTACTTTGGCCGACATACCTGAGAGTGACGACATCGTTGTTGGGGAAAATTG
>JAJBSZ010000026.1 GCA_020861125.1 Planctomycetota bacterium
ACCTGGCGGACGAGCTGACCCGGATTGGACTCAACGTCGAGGAGGTGACGCCGGTGGCCAACGGCGATTATGCCCTGGATGCCGACATCCCCACCCCCCGTCCCGACTGGCTCTGCCACCTCGGCGTCGCCCATGAAATCGCGGCGGTGGAGAACGGCAGCGTCGCCATTCCGTCCCGGGACCTGGTGGAAACCGGCCCGGACGTGCACAGCCTGTCCTCGGTCACCGTCATGCCGGGTGCGGCCGAACACTGCCCGCGCTATACGCTCCGGGTGATCCGCGGCGTCCGGGTCGGCCCTTCCCCGACCTGGCTCCGCGACCGTCTCACCGCCATCGGCCAGCGTTCCATCAACAATATCGTCGACATCACCAACCTCGTCTGTTTCGAGATGAACCAGCCGCTGCACGCCTTCGATCTGGACAAACTGGCCGGAGGCCGCATCGTGCTCCGCCTGGCGGAAAAGGGCGAACCCTTCGCCGCCATCACCGGCGAGAAGGGCATTCTGGAACCGGACATGCTGGTGATCGCCGACGCGGAAAAGGCGGTGGCGTTGGCCGGGGTCAAGGGCGGCGCCAACACCGAGGTCGGCGACGACACCGTCAATGTTCTTCTGGAATCGGCCTGGTTCCAGCCGCGCAGTGTCCGCCGGGCGGCGCGGCGCACCCGCATGGCGTCCGAGTCTTCTTACCGCTACGAACGGGGCATCGACCCGGGCATGACCGAACGGGCCTCGGCCCGGGCGGCGGCCCTGATCCTGGAGCTGGCCGGCGGCGAACTGGCTACCGGCGTCATCGACACCAATCCCGACCTCGGCCAGCCGTGGGAGGTAACCATGCGGTTCCACCGCTGCGACCGGGTGCTTGGCGTCCGCGTCGACCGCGAGGAGATCGCCCGGATCTTCGCTGGGCTGGGCCTGAAAGTACTCGATCGCGACGACGCTGGTATTCGCGTGCGCGTACCGTCCTTCCGCCAGGATTTGCAGCGGGAAATCGATCTGATCGAAGAGGTGATTCGTCTGGCGGGCTACGACCGCATTCCGGAGGCGATCACCATGCCCTTGGCCCTGGCCCACGAGATGCCGGAAACCGCCGCCGTCCGGGATATCCGGCGTACGCTGGTTGGCCTCGGCTACCACGAGTGCATCACCGACGCCTTCGTGCCGGCGGTATGGGGCGAGACCTTCGCCCCCGACGCCGTGCCCTATCCCATCCAGAACCCCATCAACGCCGAACGGCCGGTCATGCGCACCGCCCTGGTGCCGTCGCTGCTGGAAGTGCGCCAGACCAACCGGCTCTCGGCCGATGTCCGGCTGTTCGAGATCGGCCGCGTCTACCGGCGCGGCGCCGGGGGTCCGGAGGAACGGACTCGGCTGGCGATCCTGGATGATCGCGGTCTGGAGTACGTCCGCGGCGCCCTGGACCAGGTGGTTCATGCCCTGGGTTTGGCGGGGGAGGTCGGGATTGCGGTGGTGCCGGAGCTGCCGGGATGTCAGCCGGAAAGCGGTGCGGCCGTGACCCTCGCCGGCGAGCGCTTCGCATGCCTGGGCGAGATTGCGCCCGCCGAGGCGGCCCGGTTCGATCTCACTGGACGGCCGGCCGTGGCCGAAGCGGAGGTGGATTTCCTTGCCGCCGCGCCGCGAGTGGAACGCGCCTACCGGCCATTGCCGCGGTTTCCGGGCGTGCGGCGTGATATTTCTCTGGCGGTGCCGGAGGCGGTCCGCTGGAACCAGGTGGAGGCGGTGGTCCGGGCCGAAGCGTCGCTATTGGACAGCTTGTCTTTCGAAAGCCTCTACCGGGGCAAAGGTCTGCCGCCGGGGTACAAGGCCCTGGCCTTCGCCATGGTGCTGCGGGCTCCGGATCGATCCCTGACCGACGCCGAGGCCAACGCCGTCCGCGACGCGGTGGCGGCGGCCCTGCTCGCGGCGTTTCCCGGATCGGCCCTGCGGTAATCCGTCGGCCGCCCGTCAACGTCGTGCACCGAACTCTTAATCCGTGAGGAGAAGCGTTTCATGCCCCCCATCGTGTTTACCATGCAGGATGTGTCCAAAACCTACGGCGGCAAGCCGGTGCTCGAGGATATCAGCCTGTCGTTTTACCTCGGCGCCAAAATCGGCATCGTCGGCGAAAACGGCGCCGGCAAATCGACGTTGCTCCGGATCATGGCGCTCGAGGACCAGGATTTCACCGGCGACGCCCAGCTGGCAAAAAACATGAAGGTGGTGATGGTGCCGCAAGAACCGCGTCTCGACCCGGGCAAGAATGTCCGGGAAAACCTCGAGGATTCGGTCCGTCACCTTAAAGAACTGGTCGCCCGCTACGAAGCGGTGTCGGCCAAACTGGGCGAAGACCTGTCCGCCGAGGGAATGGACCGGGCCATGGAGGAAATGGGCCGGTTGCAGGAAGAGATCGACGCCAAGGACGCCTGGGAGATCGACCGGGCGCTGGATATCGCTTCGGATGCGCTGGTGTTGCCGCCGGACGATGCCGATGTCGCCACCCTGTCGGGGGGGGAACGACGCCGGGTGGCGTTATGCAAGGCGCTCTTGGAAAAACCGGACCTCCTGCTTCTGGACGAACCCACCAACCACCTCGACGCCGAAACCATCACCTGGCTCGAGGACCAGCTGCGGGACTACCCGGGCACGGTGATCATCGTCACCCACGACCGGTATTTCCTCGACAACATCACCAAATGGATTCTGGAGTTGGAAAACGGGCGCGGCATTCCCTACGAGGGCAATTATTCCTCGTGGCTGGAGCAGAAGGCGGAGCGCCTGCGCCGCAGTGAAAAGAAGGAAACCGACCGCCAGCGGCTCCTGAAGCGGGAGCGGGAATGGCTGGGCTCGAGCCCCGCCGGCCGGCTCAAGAAAAGCCAGGCCCGCATCGAACGCTATGAGACCCTGGTCAAGGAATCGTTCCAGCTGGATAAAGGCGACGTCCTGATCCAGATCCCGCCAGGACCGCGTCTCGGTGACAAGGTGCTGGAGTTCAAGAATGTTTGCAAAGGGTATAACGGCGTCGACCTGATCGCCGGCTGCTCCTTCGAGGTGCCGAAAGGCGGCATCGTCGGCATCGTCGGTCCCAACGGCGCCGGCAAAACCACGATGTTCCGGATGATCATGGGCGAGGAAAGGCCGGATGCGGGTGAAGTGGTACTGGGGCAAACGGTGGTCTTGTCCTACGTCGACCAGAATCGCGACGCGCTGAACGACGCCAATACCATTTACGAGGAGATCTCCGGCGGCCTGGACGAGATCGAGCTGGGCGGGAAGCGGATGAATTCCAGGGCCTATGTGTCGCGGTTCAATTTTCGCGGCCCGCAGCAGCAGAAAAAGGTCGGCCAGCTTTCCGGCGGTGAACGGAACCGCGTCCACCTGGCAAAGCTGCTCCGAACCGGCGGCAACCTGCTGCTCCTCGACGAGCCCACCAACGACCTGGACGTCAATACCATGCGCGTTCTGGAGGAGGCCTTGGCCGCCTTTCCCGCCTGCGCCATGGTGATATCCCATGACCGGTTTTTCCTCGATCGCATCTGCACCCACCTCTTGATCTTCGAAGGCAACGGCGAGATCAAATGGTTCAACGGCAACTTCCAGGCCTATGAGGAACAGGTGCTGCGCGCCGGCAGCGGCGACCGCCTCGAACACCGCCGGGGGAAATACCGGCGGCTGGCCCTCCGCTAGCCGCACCACCGCCTTACTGTCAGTGGTAGGGAAGCGGTTTCGTCCGAAAGGGTGTGAACAGGTCGAGGCTGCTGTCGTAGAGGTCCGTGTCTATTTCCACCAGCCCGAGGACGGAATGGAAAAAGTTGTCGTGGCTGAGGTCCAGGCTGGCGGCGGCACCGCGCAGCTTTTCGTAATCGACGTGGTCTTCCCGTTTCATCGTCTCCGACATCCATAGGATCATGGGCACCTCGAGTTGTTCCCGGGGCGCAAAGGCATAGGGAAAGCCGTGCAAATAGAGCCCGTTTTCGCCCAATGACTCGCCGTGGTCCGACAGGTTGATCATGCCCGCCTCGTGTTCCGGGAACTTTTTCAACACGGCGATGACTTCCGCCAGCACGTGATCGGTGTAGAGGATTGTGTTGTCGTAGGTATTGACGATTTCCTCGCGCGGGCGACCCTGGATTGCGGCTGTGTCGCAGGTCGGGGTGAACACCCGGAAGCGGTCGGGATAGCGCCGGTAGTAGCTGGGGCCGTGGCTGCCCATCATATGGAGGATGAAAACCGTATCCTTGGTGACCGCCCGAATACGGTCTTCCAGACCGTCCAGCAGTACTTCGTCGTAGCAGGTGTCGCCGTTCCGGTAGGCGGCCGGCCCATCGCGCATCAGATCGATGGTCGGCACCCGGTCGCTCACCCCCTTGCTGCCGCCGTCGTTGTCCAGCCACAGCACGTCATAGCCGGCCTTCTGCATGACATCCACCAGGTTTTCGCTCTGGGCCGCCTCGTCGATTTTGAAGCGGGCCCGCGGCAGGTGGGAAAACAGGCAGGGGAGCGCGAAGGCGGTGGCAGTACCGCTGGCGGTCACCCGCTGGAAGCTGATGACGTCCTCCCGTGCCAACCGGGGGTTCGTCTCCCGTTCGTATCCGTTCAGGGAAAAATTCATGGAACGGGCGGTTTCGCCGATCACTAGGACCAGGACCGTCAGGTACGGGTCTTCGTACGGCACGTGTTCCGGATGTTCGTCGATGACCTGAAATTCCCGCGCCGAGCGCCACCGGCGCTTGCCCAACCGCACCGCTGCGGACAGGTAGTTGTACGGGCTGATGAGCTTGTCGATCATCTTGTTATTGCGCCCGTGGGCGGCGTAATCCTGATAGAGGAGACCGGCGATGGCGAGGGCGAGAATACCCGGGATGACGGTGCCGGCCAGCCGCATGGCCACCTCCCGGTGCCACCTCCGGTAGAGGATGGTGGTCCGGCATACCAGAAAGGCGGGAAGGATGCCAAAGCCGAGAAGCCAGAGGATGCCGCTCCAGGTGACCATTTCCGTCGCCTCGCCGATATTGGTCGCCAGCACGTTGCGCAGCATATCGGGGTCGATGAGGACATTCAGGGTGTACATGAAATAATTGGCGGCGGCGCCGGTAACAAGAAAACTGGCGATCAGGACCTTGCCGACATAGGGCCAGATCAGCAGGTTGAAGGCGGCGAAGGCCACCAGCCAGAATACGACGGGCAGGCTGAGGGCGAAGATGCCGGAGCGCCAGTCCGTCACCGTCAGGTGTGCGGCCACATACCGCCAGAAGGCGAGGTTTAGGGCGGCGACGAAAAACAGGGCGGCGAGGGCGGCCAGCGTCTGTCCGGTGACTTTCCACGAACCCATACGGGCGCTCCTAACTCGGGTACGGCTACTTGTTTTCGCAGACTGAGCGATATACCGTGACGTGCGATGACGTCACCACTGGGGTCCGTACGGTTGGCGAACAGTATAGTGGAAGCCCACCGAGGATGGTATCGTCTTTACAAAATGTTACCGCCGCCGCCTGCGCCGCGAAAACTCGACGCCGCGACCCGGATCGCCGTGCTCAGCAGCGCCGGCAAAACCACGAGGATCCGGATGATCATGGGGTATAGGAAGGCCGGATGCGGGTGAGGTGGTACTGGGCAAACGGTGGTCATGTCCTACGTTATCAGAACCGCGACGCGCTGAACGACGCCAATACCGATTCCAATAAACATTCTTGTCTCTTAGTATTTGGAGCGAGAAGGTCAATTTGTGGCTTGAGGCCCGATATCGCAAAGAAAATACAAAAGTGTTGGGTCCCGTGATCGGCGCGGCGTCTTCATGGCGGCGACGGGTCCGGTTCACTGGACCCGTTCCCGCCGGTGTCGGAGCGGCCGGCGGTTTTTCACCGCCAATATCTCGGCTATAATGCCGATAGCGATTTCGCCGGGCGAGCCGTCGTCGACGTCCACTCCGATCGGGGTGTGGATAGCCGCCACGGCCTCGTCCGGTATGCCCTGTTCCGCCAGCCGGGCGCGGAGGCCGGCGACCTTTCCGGTCGAACCGATCATGCCGAGGTAGCCGCAGCCCCGGCCGACCAGGTGGTCGATCACCGCATAGTCTTGGGCATGACCTCGGGTGGCGACCACCACGTAGCAGTCGGGGCTGACGTCCAGCTCCCGGGCCGCCAGGGCAAAGTCCTCGGCCAGTTGGAAGCGGATGCCGGGATCGGCTGGCGCGAATTCCGGCCGTTCCTCCACCACGGTGACGGCGAAGCCGGCAACCAGGCCGGCCGCCGCCACCTTCTGTCCCACATGCCCGCCGCCAAACACGACGAGCCGTTTCTCCGGCCGGAGCACGGTGATTACCCCCCGGACCTCGCCGCCGCAGACCATGCCGAGACCTCCGTCCGGCCGCAGGCTGTGGTCGAAGTGCCGGACCGGATCGTCGGACGCCAAGGCGGCCAGGCAGTCGTCGATCACGGCCGCTTCCAGCCGGCCGCCGCCCACCGTTCCCGCCTGGACCCGGTCGGCGCGGACCGCCAAGAGGGCGCCGGGTACCCCCGGGGTGTCGCGGCCGCTTTCGGTGAGAATGGCCAACGCCACCGGCAGGCCGGCGGCCAGGCTCTGGTGGGCGAAGCCGATGGCGTCGTTATGCATGCTGTTTTTTCCTTCGCCGCAAAAAGAGGTAGGCCTCCAGCGCACCGCCGCCGATGCAGCGCGCCTTGTCGGAAATGCTCCGCCAGTCGCTGTCCAGGCGCGGGTCCACATCCGCTACCTTCATCCCGGCCGGCACCGTCAGGCCTTCTCGGATCAGCCCCCGCACCAGACCGGGGAATGCCGCCGCCACCGCCACCCCGTTGACGGACAGAATTGTTTCCCCTGCCGCCACCGCGCTGCCGATGGCCCGGTGATGGCGAACCGTTCCGGCGGCGGGCGCGCGCAGCACCCGTTCGGCGCCGCGGCCGCCGATGGCGGCGGGGAGGCCGGTGTTCGGTTGGGCGCTGCCGGAGAATATGACCCGTCCGAGCCCGTGGCCGCGCATCGTTTCCACCACCGCATCGGCGTCCGTCGGCGCGGTGAAGCCGGGGCCGAGGGCGATAACAACGTCCGCCAGACCGGCCCGCAGGCCGAGGTTGCGCTTGGCCAGCACGGCGTCCACCAACCCGGCGGGACGGAGAGCGGCCAGGCAGGACATTTCCGGATCGACGAGGACGGGTATCTCCCCCCGCGCCCACACGCCGGCACAGCCGTCCGCGCCGTCGACCCGCCGCGCCGTCATGTCCTCGACCCGGGCCGCACCGTCGTATACCGCCGTGCCGAGCGCGACGCTGCGCCGGATGGTGGTGGGCCGGTCGGTCTCGAGGATCGCCACGCGGAAGCCGGCCCGGAAAAACTTCTGAACCGTTCCGGTGGCGATATCGCCTCCACCCCGCACCACCACCACCGCATCGTCGTCAGCCATTATTCCCTCCGCCCTTCCCGAGTACCCTGCCGTCGCGCACGCTTCCGGCCACGAGCCGCTGCCCGGGCAACCGCGCCGCCAGATCCCGGGCTAACCTTTCGGCCACGGGCGTCTCCACCTGATTGAGAAAAAGCACCCGACGGCCCACCGCCCGCCGCAGCATCTCCCCCGCCATGGCGGCGAGATGGATGACGGTGACGATATCGCCGGTGCCAATTCCGGTCAGCGCCTGGAAGCGATCCGGCCGGTGTGCGGCCTCGGGCCGGTACGGGAGGCCAAGTAATCCGGCGCAGCAGACGCCGACGGTGACGGTGGCGCAGGGCGGAATCGCCGGCTCGTGATCCGCCCAGCCTTTGAGCGGTAGGCCGCGCGATCCGTCCGCCTCGACGATGGTGATTCCCTCCGGCGGCCGCAGGCGTTTCAATTGGTCGACGCCGAGGCCGCGCAGTTTGTCGCCGTCCTCGCGGCAGGCAAGGGTGACCCCCGGTGGCAGCGTTCCTTCGCCGGACCATTTTCGGTCCACTACCTCCGGTGGCGGTGGGCGGATGCGGGTGGTGGTGGAAAACAGCACCGGTTGGTGACGGTTTTCCTGGGCCAGCCGGTTGGCCAAGGCTGTCTTTCCGCCGCAGCCGATCAGAGCGACGAGGTCGCCCGGGACCATCCCGATGGCGGCGGTGAACACCGGAGGCGGCCAGGGCCGGTAGGTACCCCCCACCGCCAGGTGCACCTCCGGCGCCGCGCCGCCGCCTCGTTGGATAACAGACACGGCCGCCCCGCGCCGATCCGGCGGCACCCGGAGGGCGATGCCGCAGCCGGCGGCGATGGCGGCAGGCAACGGCATGACCGCTACCGGTTCCCCCGCATCGAGGAGAAGTCGTTCCGCCAGGATGGCATGGTGGCTGGAGGGAAAGCTGAGGATCGCATCCATGGCCGTTTACACCGAAAACACGGTGCGGCCAGCCTGGATGGCTTCGACGATGCCGTACATGGTGGTGATTTCTCCGACGGCAATCCGATCCCGGCACTGGTAATACTCGACGCAGGTGCCGCAGACGAGGACGGTGCATCCCTTGGCTGCCAGAGCCTGCACGTCCTGGACGGTATTGGCGTCCGCCAGAACCAGACGCACGCCGGAATTGAAAAATAGGACAGCCTGCGGCGCCGGGTCCAGGCCGGTTAGGGAAAACACGAATCCCTTGATCAGGATTTTGCCCAGTTCCTCGCTGCCGCGCCCGAGGTGATCGGCGCCAATGGCCACGACCAGTCCGGGCGCCGATGCCGGCGGCGTCAGCGGCGCCGGGACCGGGACGGCAACGGCCTCCGAGTTGTCCGCAGGGACGCCCACATGAATGGCGATACGGAAGTGACCGTCCGGGAGTTCCTGGAGTTCGTGGCGGTAGCCGGAACCGGCTGCCAGCTTGGCGAGGTTCTCGCCGGCGGTTCGGTTATCCACCGTCACCGCCACCGTGCCGCCGCCGTCCGGCAGGGCGGCGATGGCCTGCTTCGCCCGCACCACGGGGATCGGACACGGTTGTCCCACTGCATCGATGTGTACCATATCTATCCTTTCCCGGCCTCATCGGGCGGCACCGAAGCGAACCGGATCGGCCGACTGGGCCCGGGCAGCACCCGCCCGATGACGGCGGCCGCCGGTTCGGCCTGACGCACCGCCGCCAGAAACGCCGGCGCCACCGCCGCCGGCACGGAAAACAGCAGACCGCCCGAGGTCTGGGGATCAAGCAGTACCTCCTGGTCCGGCATGGCCACCGCCGCCCAGGAGGCTGCGTCCACCCTTGTTTCCATAAACCGCCGGTTGCGCTGGCCGGCCGCCGTCACCAGGTACTCCGCCGCCAGCGCCCGCGTCCCGGGCAGTACCGGCAGGGCCTCCGGCCAAACTTCCACGCCGACCTCCCTCCCGGCCATTTCCTGAAGGTGAACCAGCAGCCCGAAGCCGGTGACGTCGGTGCAGGCGGTAGGGGAAAACGCCGCCGCCGTCCGGGCAGCGGCGGCATTCAGCCGCTCCATGACGGCGAGCGCTTGGCGGTAGTCCCCGTCTTCCGCCATTCCGACCCGTGCCGCCGCCAGGATGATACCGGTGCCCAACGGTTTGGTGAGAATGAGGCGGTCATCCGGCCGGCAGCCGCCGTTGTGGAGAATCCGGCCGGGGTCCACCCTTCCGGTTACCGCCAGACCGTATTTGATTTCCCGGTCGAAGATGGAATGGCCACCCGCCAGGGGAATGCCCGCCGCCGCCAGGGTGCGGGCGCCGCCGTGCAGGATATCCCGGAGCACCGCCCGGTCCATCTTCTCGGGAAAACACACCAGGTTGAGGGCGAACAGCGGTTCGCCGCCCATGGCGTAGATGTCGGACAGGGCATTGGCGGCGGCGATGGCGCCGAAGTGGAACGGGTCGTCCACCATGGGCGGAAAGAAATCGACGGTGGAGACGACAGCGGCGTCGCCAAACCGGTACACGGCGGCATCGTCGCGGTGGTCGTACCCGACCAAGAGGTCGGGATGATTTCCCGGCGGCAGCGACGCCAGGAGGTCGCCCAGCTCACCCGGGCAGATCTTGGCGCCGCAGCCGCCCGAGGTGCAGGCAGAGAGAATTCCGGACATGGTTCTCCCCTCGACGGTTTTCCGGTGGGCCTGGGGTTTGCCGAACGGCGCGGCCGCTCGACCGGCGCATCCAAGCCACCGGTACTATTGTAGCCCAGGACCAAGCCGCAGAAAACTTGTTTCTGGCACCGCCTGGGGCGTGCGCGTTGCCGGTGGTGCCGGGACCAGACCGGCGTCGCCACCATCCCGCGCCGGCGGTGCGGGCGGCGGCGGCAAGGGCCGCCTGGTCAAATGGCAGCGGCGATGCCCCGCAGGGCGGTGACGGCCTGGTCGACCTCATCGTCTCGGTTAGCCGGTGAAAAGGAAAACCGCACCGCACCCCGTTCTCCCGTTCCCAACGCCCGATGCATCAGGGGGGCGCAGTGCGCGCCGGCGCGCACTGCAATGCCAAACTCGCTGTCGAGCCGCCGCGCCAGTTCCGCCCCGTCCAGTGTCCGATGGTTGATGGCCACGATCGGCATCCGCTCCGCCGCCTGGAGATCGCCATACAAAATATAGTCATCCAGCGCCTGTACTCGGGCGACAAATCGCCGCGCCAACCGGTCCGCCGCGGCGAGACCGGATGCCCCGCGGGCCCGCACGTGGGCGATCCCCGCCGCTAGTCCTGCCAGGCCGGGTATGTTGGGAGTGCCCGCCTCCAACGCCTCCGGCAGGTGGTCGGGCGGCAGGGGCGAGAATGACGCCGAACCGCTGCCGCCCACCGCCAGCGGTGCCGGGCGGAACCCAGGCCCCAGGCATAAGGCGCCGGTGCCCGGCGGGCCGCAGAGGGATTTGTGACCGCTGAAGCAGAGAGCAGCGAGGTTGAGGGCGGTGAGATCGAGGGGCAGCAGCCCGGCGGTCTGGGCAGCGTCAACGATCAGCCGAACGCCCCGGCGGCGGCAGATCGCGGCGATGGCGGTGAGGTCATAGACGGTGCCGGTGACGTTGGAGGCGTGGGTCATGACCACGGCTTCGGTGTCATGGCGGATGGCCCGGTCTATATCCTCCGGCCTGAGCCGGCCCGTCTCGTCGACAGGCACGAGGCTAAATGTTCCCCGGCGGTGCAGCGGCCGCAGCACGCTGTTGTGGTCGGCGGCGGTGGCGACGATATGGCCGCGGACGCCGCCGATAGCGAGGTTGAGGGCGTGGGTGGCATTGGCGGTAAAGACGACCCGGGCCGGATCCCCCACCCCAAACATTTCGGCCACCTCCTGCCGGAGCACGAGAAGCAGGCGGAGTGCGGCCAGGGACGGGCCGTGGGCTCCCCGGGAAGGATTGCCGCAGGTATTCAGAGCTGCCGTCATCGCCGCCGCTACCCCGGGCGGCTTGGGCAGGCTGGTGGCGGCATGATCAAAATACATCATGGCCGCTCCGCGGGTTGGCCGGCTCGGGCGGCGAGCGCCGGCAAAGACGATGGGCGACCGCCTGGAGAAACCGCTGGTCGGTGCCGCAGCAGCCGCCGACGATATGCAGCGGCAGGCTCCGATCCAGAGCCAGCACGGCATCGGCCAGCGCTTCCGGATCCTCGGCCCAGACCGTGGCCGCCCCGTCCAGCACCGCCCGCGGCAACCGGGAGGCGTTGGCCTGAAGGCCCCGGAACCGCCGCCGCACCGTATCCGTACGGTTGCACGGATGGGTCAAGGCGCGGATCAGGGCCTCGGGGTGCAGACAGTTCGCCATGTACTCCAGGGGCGGCCGAGTGACGGCGCCGTCGATGGTGCTGATGGCGGCAGCCAGGCTGGTGCCGTCGGGCAGGCAACCGGAGGCATCCAGGGTAAAACTCACGATGCAGGCGATGTCCAGGTAACCGCAGGCGTCCACCAAACCGAGCGCCTCCGGCAGCGTGGGCTGCAGCGGCGCGAAAATGTAGTCCACGCCGGCCGCCGCCAAATGCTCCACCGTCCAGGCGTGGAACGCTGCCGCCGCCCGCCGGTCCAAGGCCCCTTCGCCCGTGTAGGCGTCGCCCCGGCACCCGACTGTGCCGCCGACAAACACGGTTGCGTCAGTCGGCAGTGACCGCAAAAAGGCAACCCCGGCCGCGATCACTTCCGGCCCGTGACCGGAACGGGCCAGCCGCTCCCGGTTGACCCGACGGGTGGCGGTGTTGGCGAGAAACGGCAGGTGAAAGGCCGAAGCAACGGTGAGGTAGCCGGCGTAGATCGCCTCCAACGCTTTCCGTCCCGCCGGCTGGCACACGTGGGTCGCCAGGGCGACGGCCGGATCCGGCCGGAGACCGAATTCCGCCCGCAAGCGGGTACCAAGAGCTCCCTCCATGAGGAACAGGGGGACTTGGGAAAAAGCTTGGATAAAACCTGAGGCATCACGCAATGGCAACCCCCTCCGAATGCCGATCCTTCCGCGCGTCGGACGCCGTGGGCGTTCGGCCACTCCAGGCTACGACCTCATGCTAC
>JAJBSZ010000062.1 GCA_020861125.1 Planctomycetota bacterium
TAACGTTCCCCGCGTGCGCGCCACCTGCGACCAGGTACGGCTCCACGGCAGCGGATCATTCCTTCTCCGCCTGGAGGGAGCGTTGCGTCTGGAATGCGCCGAGCTGGACTACGGTCTGGAGGGCCTGGCGGCACGGCGACTGACGCGGGACCGGCCGCTGGCGGAGTATGCCGAGGAAATTATCGACCATGTCCGGTACCTGCTCCGCGAAGCCAAGCGCTACGCCCAGTCGGCCAATATCGGCCTGCAACGGCGACGCTTGGCGGAATTGCTGGAAACCAGCCTGTCCAGCCCCACCACCACCATCGAACGCCCCAGCACCCGTCTCCTCCTCTGAACCCCTTTCCTTGTCCACGCTTTCCGTACTAGCCATTCGCCGGCCGAGAAAAACCTACGGCTACCGCCTTTCCACCCTTCGGATCGCCCAGTCAGGTGCACGCCGCTTTCCGACACCGAACCTACCTGCCGCCCGCATGGGCGGCGTACATTGAGACCTGGCCGCGATCGCGGGGTCCAATCCACCGCCAGCAGTCATCGCCCAAACCATAAAATTATCTGCACCCGACCGAATTATAAACGCAGGAAACCGGCGGGGCCGCTACAGATTGGTACTATATGAATCATTTTTTCCTTAATAATCCGCTATATGTATATTCTGGCCGATCATAATCCGCTCTATCGGGTTTTTTGCGGTTTTTTATTACGGATTACGCAGTACTTTTTGGTTTATCCGACAATTATCACTGTCTACGAAAACAATGGTTGGTGGCTTCTCGGCTGAGCGGTATGCCGGCGCGAGTGAGCTGGCTCCGTTTACAGTTTTACGTCAGGCATTAACTTTTAATTATCGTTCCGTTTTTTGGTTTCATAACCAACGTTTTTACCGTTTATCGGCTATTTATCACGGTTTGCAGCGCTTTTTTCTGGGATTCCCGACAACGACCACGGTGTTTTTTTATCGACAAACGCGTTCCGTCCGCTACCATTAATCTCTCTCGTAAACAGCAATCGGCGCTCGCGGGTCCTTCGGCTGCGCCTTAACCCTCCGCCTAGCGGGTAGATAAAGCGTGAAGGCGACAGTGAACCGGAGCCGTGTCAGACAATTTTGCTGGTCTACGATGATGAAAAAATTCGATTCCATGCCAGCGAACCAGTGGCGGTACCCCGTTTGGATGACGGCAAACCATACCATAATGAGGAGTTCGATAAAAATTTTTTCGCGACGGTTACGGGCAGTTGATAACGTTTAATTACTGATGTGACAACGGTACATCCACCTTTTTTCGCGGACAAAAAACCAGGACCCGGCCAGAAGGCACTGCCCTCCGGAAAACGGACCCTGTATACATAGATGAAATTATAAACATTATGTTCGGTCATGGTTTCTTTTTAGTACAACCACGGTGTTTTTATACGCTCACTTTCTTTTTTATTAGTCGTTAACCATTAATTTTAAACGTTTTATCGGTTCATCGCGCTTATTTTTCAACCTATTTTCGCTCGAAAATCAGCCTAGCATTGGATACAGACAACATGGGAAAAATACCTAACGAACTGAGGGAAACCATCGCCCGCAATATCCGCGAATGCCGTATGAAAAAGTTCCCGGGTCGCGGCGGCGGTAAAAAGTGTGCCGAGACCTTTGGCGTCTCGCCCCAGCAATGGTCGCCGTGGGAGCGTGGCATGCGCACGCCCGACGAGCTCCGCTTGTCGCAAATCGCCGCTTTTTTCGGGGTTTCGGTGGAATTCCTGCGCCGGGATCACCGGGAACACACGGCCGTCGGCGCCGACGCCCGGCCGCCGGAAGGGATGACTTATGGCACTCTCTACCAGGACTTTTCGGCCAAGCCGGCGCCGATGCTGCGGGAACCGGATGCACCACCCTACGGCATGCCGTCCATCCGCCGCAACGACAACCTGGTGTCCGGTCCCACCATTGCCGAGCTGGCGGCGATTTCCGCCCGGCTGTTGGGAATGGTCGGCACCACCACCAAAGGCGTTGCCGAGGGGAAATACGATGTCGCTAAGACCATCATCGTGCTGCGGCGGCTGAGTGATATTCTCGACCAGACCCTCTCTACCAGGACTTTTCGGCCAAGCCGGCGCCGATGCTGCGGGAACCGGATGCACCACCCTACGGCATGCCGTCCATCCGCCGCAACGACAACCTGGTGTCCGGTCCCACCATTGCCGAGCTGGCGGCGATTTCCGCCCGGCTGTTGGGAATGGTCGGCACCACCACCAAAGGCGTTGCCGAGGGGAAATACGATGTCGCTAAGACCATCATCGTGCTGCGGCGGCTGAGTGATATTCTCGACCAGACCCTCCGCGAAGCGGAAAACCCCAGCGGCATCCCGCCGCAGCCGTATTGATCCGGCTGGGATGTCAGCTCGTAAACCGTCCCCCCTGGTGGTGGGACGGTTTTTTTTGCCGGTTCCGGCCGCTGGCGGAGAGGTTTCTCCGGGCTACCCGCCCGCGTTGGCGAACAACCGGCGCTCAATCTCCAGACAGATGAGGTGGCCGACGGTGATGTGGCATTCCTGGATGTGGGACGTTTCCTCCGCGGGCGCGATAAAGGCGAGGTCGCTGAGGCCGGCCAAATACCCGCCGCTCCCGCCGGTGAACCCAACCACCGTCATGCCCCGGTCGCGGGCAGCGGAGCAGGCAGCGAGGATATTGGCGCTGTTGCCCGAGGTGGAAAAAGCCCAGAAAATGTCGTTTTCCCGACCCAAAGCCGCCACCTGCCGGGAATACACTGGATCCGGTCCGTAGTCGTTGAGGCAGGCGGTGAGGACCGAGGTGTCCACGGTGAGGGCGATGGCGGGTAGGGCCGGCCGGTCCTGGCGGAAGCGAACCACCAATTCCCCCGCCAAATGCTGGCAGTCGGCGGCCGAACCACCGTTCCCGGCCAACAACACCTTTCCCCCCGCCGCCAGCACAGCGCAAAAGCGGTCTGTGATGGCCTGAAACAACGGCAGGAATTCCGCGTTGTCGGCCAGCTGCCCGATGGCCTGTCTCGTGGCCTGCAAATATGACCTCATCATGGCGCAAACCCTTTCACGGTTCCCATCCGGCGGATTAATGTTCCTTGCGGTGGCTGTGACTGGGGAAGCCCAGCTTTTCCCGGTAATTGACGATGGAACGGCGTTTGATGACAATACCCTCCGCCGCCAGGCGCTCCATGATTTCGTTGTCGCGGAGCGGGCGCCGTTTGTCCTCGGTCTCGATCATCTCCCGGATCTTGAGCATAACCGAGGCGCTGGAGGAGGCATCGCCGCCGTCGCGGGAGCCGGAGACGCGGGCGAAGAAATGTTTCAGCGGCTTGATCCCCAACGGGGTGTCGATGTATTTATCCTTCACTGCCCGGGAAACGGTGGAGATGTCGTAGCCGACGCGGTCGGCGATCTCCTGCATGAACAGCGGCGCCGGAGCGTTGATGCGTTCGGCAAGGTAATCCTCCTGGGCCCGGACGATCTCCGTCGCCACCGCCAGGATGGTTTTTTCCCGCTGGGCCACCGCTTTCACCAGCCATTGGGCGTTGTTGTATTTTTCCCGGAATTTTTTTGCCAGGCCGGTGCGCCGCATTTGTTCTCGGAATTGTTGGAACGCCTCGGCCCGTTCCGGATCCGGTTCCAGCCGCTCCCGCACGATGCGTCCGCGCCGGGAGTTGTCAAAAAGGGCGGTGAAAAATTCGGATACCTGCGGTTCCAAACCGGAGGTCAGCTTCACCGTAAACCCGTTTTCCGCATCGCCTTCCACCACCAATTCCGGTTTCACCGCCAGGACCGGCTCCTCGACGAACCCGGCGCCGGGCCGGGGGTTCAGCGTGCGGATGGTCTCCGCCGCCGCCTTGACCTCCTCCAGATCGCACTTTAAATCCCGCGCAATCTTCGGCAGTCGGTTGGCCGCCAGGTCTTCGAGAAAATCCGACACCACCGCCTCCACCACCGGCGTCGATTCCGGCCGACGCTGGAGCTGCAGCAGCAGGCACTCCGACAGGTTCCGGGCGCCAATGCCGTCGGGATCGAGTTTATGCACCTCCGCCAGGGCCGCTTCCAGTTCCTCGCGGCTTGGCGCAGCCAAACCTTCGGGAACAGTTTCCTCCAGCGGCACGGTCAGCCAGCCGTTGGCGTCCAGCTTGTGGACCATACCACCCGCCAGCGCTCGGATGCGGTCGTCCATCGGCGTTTCCGACAACTGGTGCATCAGATGCTCGATCAACGACGGCGGGCGGGCCACGGCGTTGGTGATAGGATCGAATGCTTCATCATCGTCCGGAGACGCGCCGCGGGCCGGGGCGTACTCGTCGTACATGTCGTCCCAGCTATAGTCGATCTCGTCCACCCGTTCCAGGCCGGACGCGGTGTCCGCGTCGGAAAAGGCTTCGGTTTCCGTCACCGCTTCGACTTCCGCCCCGGCCAGGTCGGCGGCCTCGTCGCCGGCCGAATCGGCCGCCGTTTCACCCTCCAGATTTTCGATTTCCTCGATTTCCAGGGTGGGGTTTTCCAACTGTTCTTGACGGATCCGCTGTTCGAGTTGCATAATTGGCATCTGCAGAAGTTCCATGGACTGGATCATCTGCGGCGACAGCGCCATTTCCAGACGCTGTGAGACCTGCATGCTCAAGCCGGTGGAAAATCCGGAACTCATCAAAGGTATCCTCTAGTGGTTTTTTGCCAAAGGGTTTCCCGAAGTTAGAAGCAAGTGGTGCCGTATGGCCGGCTTCGCCCGGTGACGGGAGGGGGGCGGAACGGTTCGTTCCGTGCTCTATGGCAAAATAATTGCAGTAAAAACTGCAGGCCGTACCTTACCGGTTTCAGCCGGTGGAGTCAACCATCAAAATCGGTGATACTTCGATTAATCTGTCCAGAGTTGCGGTTCCTACCGCCGGCCGCACAGGGAAATCATGGGCAAACAAAGGGATGCACAGTCGCCATTTCGTGCCGTCAGCCTCCGCCCCTTTTTCCCGGACGATGGCGAAAGACTTTGTCTGCTTGCAAATAATCGCAATGTTTCCAAATGGTTGCATGATATTTTCCCCTATCCTTACCGCATCGCCGACGCGCAGCACTGGATCGCCCAGGCGAACCGGGAATCCCGGCGCTGCAATTTTGCCATCGAGGTTGATGGTGAACTGGCCGGCGGCATCGGCGTGCGTCCTTTGGCCGATGTCCACAGCGGGACCGGCGAACTCGGTTATTGGTTGGGGGAGCCGTATTGGGGCCAGGGAATTGCCAGCCAGGCGGTGGCGCTTCTGTGCCGCCATGCTTTTGACGAACTGGTGTTGATCCGGCTGCAGGCCCTGGTGTTCAGCGGCAACACGGCTTCGCAACGGGTTCTGGAGAAAAACGGCTTCCGCCGGGAGGGAGTACTGCGCCGGCATGTGCGCAAGAACGGCGTCATTACCGACGCCGTTCTCTTCGCCCGCCTGCGGTGCGAGGAAGGTTGGTAGGGATTTACGGATTGGTCAGGCGCAACGGGTCAGGCTTTCCGGTCGATGATGCTGGAACCGCCGCCGGAACGTTTGCCGTCCCGTTTGTAGCCGACTTCCGGTGCCATGGCTTCTGTCACCGTGCGCAGGAAGGCATCCACGTGCTCCAGGCTGGTTTGCAGCAGTTCCGCATTGTGCCGGATTTTTACCTGACACTGTTCGAGAAGGTCCTTGAGTTCTTCCCGTACCGCCTGAAGGCGGCTCTTTTCCGGTTCCGGCAGGAGGGCGATGACCTCGGGCAGGGTGATCGCTGCCGGGTCCAGGCCGAGGCCACTCTGGATCAGGGGCATCACCGCCTGGCGCTTTTTCTCTTCTTCCTCGATTTTACCGACCAGCCGGCGCTCCTCGGCGACCGCTCGTTCCAGTGCCTCGATATCGCCCGACACGATGCTGGTTTGTTTCACCGACGCCACCGCCAGCATTTCCCGGTGCAAATCACTCTGGCGGCCCAGGATGGCCTCCAGCATACCGATGGCCCGTTTCAAGGCGGCGTTTGTTTGGTGTTCCATATGCCGCGCCCCTTTCGAAGAAGGATGTCCGGTTACCTGATGCCGGCAACCAAGGCCGGTTCCGGTGCCACCGTCCCGACCGCAACGGTTCCGGCCAAGGACGCCGCCGCCTGCCCTCCCGCCGTCGCCGCCGATTGCTCCTGCAGCCGGTAGCTGGTCATCATGGATTCATATATCAAATCGGTTAATCCATACCCGCTGCCTTTGGCCAAATATTTTGCCTGTTCGGCGTCCAGCATTTCCTGGAAAAACCGTTCGCCATTATCGCCGTGCATGAAGGAGTTTTCCGGTACCGTGGCCCGCATGGACTGCATCACCTGGTTCATGAAGACCGAGACGAACTCCTCGGAAACTTCGCGGACCTTCTTTTCCACCTCCTCGATGGTATCCACGGTTCGCCCCAGCCGGATGGCGTCGGCTCGGTCGGCAATAGCCCGGGCCCGGCTCTTGTTGAATGCCGTTCCCACCGCCCCGATTCCCGTTCCGTCATAGGCGTCGATCGCGTTCAGCATGGTATGTCCTCCACTGGTTTCTGCCCAGCCGCACGGCGTGGCCGTCTCTTTGGGCCCGCCGAAAGGGTCCCTTTGTACGCCTTAGTTATCGAGCAATTCCGCCCGGATCGCTCCCGCCGTCCGGAGTTCCTCGAAGACGATGATCACCTGTTCCGTGGTCAGACCCATGGCGTTCAGGGTGTCGATGAGACCCTGGAGGTCGGCGAAGCTCCCTGGTCCGTCCACCTCCACCAGATTGCGCGGTGTCTCGTTCTCCAGAATATAGGCGGCCGGGTCCTCCATGGTTTCCGGACGCACGGTCACGGTCTTGTCCTGCACGCTGATGGTGGCGTTGTTGACGCGCACATCACCGGTGATGACGATGGTGTTCTTGGCCCGGTTGATGGAGATGGTGGCCGGCCGGTTCACCGACACCGGCACCTCCAGGATATTGTGGATATAGGCGGTGAGCTGGTGGCGGTAGCGCGGCGGCACCTCCACCCGAACCTGACCGGAATCCACCGCCCAGGCCACCGGCTGCGGCGGCTCCGCCTCGGCGAACATCGACGCCTCCTGCAGGTACGGGTTGAGGGATGGCGTCTGGTTGATCTGTCTGGCGATGGTGTAGGAATCGCTCCAGTTGGGGGTTTTCAGGTTCAATCGGATCACGCCGTCATCGTTCATGACCCGCCCCAACGGGTAGTTCGCCACCTGCTGCGCGCCGCTGCCCGGCCCCGCCTGGATGATGCCGCGCCGGGGCTGGTTGTCGCCCACGATCACCTGACCCATGGGCCCGGGCGGCGATGTCGTCGGCGCTGTCACGGAGATCCGCCAATAACAGCTCTCCACCCTGGAGGCTGGTGGCGTCGTAGAACGTGGTCACGGTCACATCGAAAAATTCGCCCGGCCGCAGGTTCGGCACCATGTGGCCGCTGACCCGGACCATGGCAACGCTGCCCAGCGCCATGTTGGAGAGCTCGATGTCGTAGCCCATGTTGCTTAGGTATTCGCGCACCAGAAGAAGAGCGGCCGGATTCTTGTCGCCGGTGCCGGCCAGCCCGGTCACCACCCCCACCCCTTCCAGGGGAATGGGCGTGAGATTGGAAATGGTCACCAGCTCGCGTACCATCTCGGCCCGTGCTTGACCCATCCACATCACGCAGACGGCGATTACCAGCAGAGCCAAGGGCATCAGCGTTTTCTTCATCCGGAGACCACTCCCCCGCGCGGCGACGCGATCAACTTCTTCCGAAGTATTTATCGGATATTCTTCCCGGCGACTTTACCGAAAGGCCGGTTGATTGTCCGAGACCGAGGCAACGACTATACCAGTACACAAGGGATGCCCGTCAGAACGGGTTGACGAAATCCATGACTTTGGCGCCCCAGCCCCGTTTGTCGAAGCGGGTCATCGGACCGGTGCCGGTATAGGTTACGGCCATATCCATGATGTATTCCGCCTGGATGGCGCTGCTGGAATCCATGTGCCGGGGGTTGACGATGCCGGTCAGCCGCACCGTCTGCTCCTCGCCGTTGACATTGACCCGTTTCCGCGCCTCGATCACCAGGTAGCCGTTGGGCTGGACCTGGATGACCTCGCCCGTCAGGGTGGTGACCAGGGATTGGGACCGCTCGATGGTGGAATCCGATTTGTGCCGGCGGCCGGTATCCCAGGAAATGGTGGGACTGCGGCCGCCGGCGGCGGCTCCGTGCTGTCTGGTTCCGAGACCGCCCGACAGCTTGGGTGTCAGCCAGCTGCCGAGGGTCATGTCGCTGTAGGCATCCCGTTGGAGGTCGTTTGAGCTGGCCAGTTCGGCGGCGGTGGTTTCGTTGATGATAATGGTGACGCTGTCGTGCTCGCGGGATGCCTTGCGGCGCTGGTACACGGGGCGGGTGCCGATCACCTTGGCTTGCAAACGCGCCGCCAGTAATTGATCGTCATAGGACTGCACTCCCCAATCGTCCTCCTCGGGAAATTCCCATTCATCCCGCTCCAGATTGCCGCGCCAGACGCCATCGGCGCTCCGCGCCCGCACCGCCGCCAGCAGGCTGAAAAATAGGATCCCCGCCATGAGCACGACGCACCGCCGCACCAGAGCGCGTTCGCGGGCGGTCAGGGGTTTTCCGGATCTGGCCATGGGAGCCCTTTTCGTCTGCAATTCGCCGGTTATTTCTTGTTCAGTTTATCACGGTAAACCTGCACCGCGACCATGCCCCGGCCGGTGATGCGGGCCTGGTACCGGGCCTTGGTGGTGACGTCCTCGACGGTGATGAGGTCCCCTACCATGCCGCTACCCATGGCCTTGGCGTTGCCGCCGACCCGCCAGCCCTGGCCGATGGTATCGACCACCACCAGGTCGCCGCGCTTCACCGCCTCGGAAGGCACCGCATCCGCAGCAAGGATAGGCTCACCCGGTTTCAGGTTGCGCCTGACCTCGCGGCCGGACACCGAGCGGGACGTGGGCGGGAGATATCCCTTGCCCGATTCCATCCGCACCCGGGTGACCATGACGTCCCGGTGGTCGAGGACCTCGCCCCGCGACAGGTGCCGCGCCGCCACCGGCGCCAGGCCGAACACCTGGGAGTCGACGGTGACGGTCACCGGCCGCGGTTCCGCCTCGGCCGTATCCCGAACATTGACGGTCAAGGTTGCCTTGCCGGGAACCCGCCCCGCCACGGCCGCTGCCACCCGTACCTCGTGGACCGACTCCGGAATGTCACCGTCGGCGCTCACCACCTTGGCTTCCACCTCCATGTCCGGCCGCCGGTACTGTCCGGCCAGATACTGGGACACGGCCTGGCCGACCATGGTCATGGCCGCCGGTGAGAGGGGCCTGCCTCCCGGGGCCGTCGGAACCGGCCGGTCCGTGCCTTCCTGCCGTTCGGACCGAACCAAATGGCCCGGGCGGGCCGGACCGAGGTCCAGCGACACCCCGCCCGGATCATGGGGGGTAACGGCGGCAAGGGCCCCGAGGGCGGAATCATCCGCCGGACTGAACCGGAAGGATCCGCCGCCGGCACCGACGACCCGGACGGTGGTGTTGCCGGTAAAGGTAACCGGAGACGACACGCCCATTTCAAATAGCCGGGTCTCCACATCCCACCGCGACAATTCCAGGGTTTGGCCCCGTCCCGGGGTCGGGCCGATCACCACCATGGCCACTTCGCTCGCCTGATCCCGGGGGCCCTCCACCCGGGCGATGTCGCACACCCGGACGTAGCTGCCGGTGGCTTCCGCTTCGCGGCGGAGGATGATCACCACCTCCGCCCGAGCCACGGGCATCGGCAGGATTACCAGAAAAAAACAGGTAAATAATACCCGACGCATTGTCCGAATCCTCGCCGTGACGAAACCGCTGTGGGCACCGGGACAGGTGCGGCCTCGGCCGAAACACCCGCCGCCATCCCTTGTTATCGGCCGCCGGAGCCGGGGAATCCACCCCAATTGCCGGCGACGGGGGCGGGAAAGTTGCGCGCCGGCCCATTTTCCCTGTGACAAAGGCCCTGCCGCTGCATACAATACGGTATCCAGGAGGGATACAATTACGGGTATTTTTGCTGACCGACTTTTCTTGCAAGGAGCGGACCATGCGCGCTATCCTGTCCCTGACGATCGCCGTTTCGTGTCTGGCTGGAATCCTCGTGGCCGCCGAAAGCGGCCCTCTGCCTGAGCCGCAAAAAAAGGGCGGGCTGACGGTACTGGAAACCATTGACCGCCGCAATTCGTCGCCACAACAAGGCTTTCCCACCGGGGAGTTGAGCCGGGAGGACATCGCCACCATTCTCTGGGCCGCCACCGGCCACAACCGCGACGGCAGCAAATGGACCGTACCCATGGCAATGGGCCGACCGCCTTACTGCCACGTCTATCTGGCCGACGCAAGCGGGGTCTACCGCTACGATTGGTCGTCCCATGCCCTGACGGAGATTTCGCAAGAGGATATTCGCGCCGCCGTCAACATCCAGGATTTCGCCCAAGCGGCGCCGGCGAGTCTGTACGTGGTGGTGGACAAGGAACTGTTGGCGGCTATGTCTGAACCACTCCAGGGCGAGGGCGGCTTCGTGCTAGCCGGCGCCATGAGCCAAAACATCTACCTGGCCTGCGAAGGCATCGGCGTCGGCACCAGGCTGGTGTATTCCATCAACCGGGACGAGGCGGCCCAACGGTTGCGGCTATCCGGCCAGCAGGTGGCAATTTTCGGCATGCCCATGGGCAAGCGGTAGCAGTCGCCATCAGCGCCGGTGAACCGCCCACGGCTACCAGCGGCCGTGACACGTGGCCGCTTTTTCCCGTTTCCACACTTCACAATAAAGGGACCTGTCATGGACAGTCACGACAAGCAACGGAAATACGCCTTTTCCTGGGAACTGATCGAGGGTGAACTGCCCACGGACGAATCGCGACCCACCCTGGGCAACGTCACCACCCTGGAGGTATACCGGATCTTCCAGTTCGCGCTGCGGGATGTTCTCGAGCAGCGCCTGGACACCGAGGCCGCCGACGAAATATTTCGCGAAGCGGGGGTGGTGGCCGGCCGCGCCTTTTTCGAAAAATACTGCAAGGAAGCCACGGACGTCAGTTCCCTCGCCAGCATCATCCAGAGCCGGTTCAAGGAAATGTCCATCGGCATCGTCCGTTTCGAGGAGGTGGATCTGGACAACATGACCTTCCAGTTGACGGTCGACGAGGATCTCGACTGTTCCGGCCTGCCGGATACGAGCGATCAGATTTGCGTCTACGACGAAGGCCTGATCAAAGGCATCCTGGACGCCTTTACCGGCAAGAACTTTTCCGTCAAGGAGGTGGACTGCTGGTGCACCGGCGAACGAACCTGCCGCTTCAGGGCCCAGATGCATGCGTGATCGCCGCCTTCGCCCGCCGCCGGTTGGAAGACTGACCACGGAACCGCGGCCATGAGCGAAGACGTGGCGGCCGGGGCGGTGATCGCCCACGTCAAAAAACTCCTGTACAGTCCCCGTATCCCCGAGCTGACCCCGGAACTGGCCGCGCACCCGGATCTGGCGGATATCCATCATTATATCGTGGAATTGCGTCACCAGCTCGGCGGCTATACCAAGGGCGACTTTTCCAGCGAGATCAAACTGCGGGGCGTGGTTGCCGGCATGGTGAAATCACTCCAGGCCAATATGCGCCATCTCATCTGGCAGATGGAACGGGTGGAATCGGGCGATCTCACCCAGCGCGTGGATTTCATGGGCGACTTTTCCAACGCCTTCAACAAGATGGTGGTCCGCCTCGACAATGCCCTCGCCGCGCTGCGCGCCAAAGAAAACGAGTTGCTGCAGATCACCAACGAGCTGGAAAAAGAAGTGGAAAAGCGCGGCGCCGCCATGGCCGCCCTGCAGAAGAGCGAGGAAACCTTCAAGTACCTGGCGGAGCACGATCCCCTTACCGGCCTGCTCAACCGGCGCTCCTTTTTCACCCGGGCGGAAATGGAACTCACCCGCAGCACGATCATGGACAAGCCCTGTTCCGTCGCCCTCATGGACGTGGATCATTTCAAGCGATTGAACGATACCTACGGTCATCTCAACGGCGACATCGCCCTCCGCCATATCGCCAGCCAGTCCGAGGCCGTGCTCCGGGACGGCGATATCGTCGGCCGCTACGGCGGCGAGGAGTTCGTGTTCTTCTTCGCCAAAGCCAATCTGGACCAGGGCCGCCAGGCGGCCGAACGCATCCGCCGCATCATCGAGTCGACCCCCCTGACCCTGGACGGCGTGGAGGTGCCGATCACGGCCAGCTTTGGCGTCACCACCATTCCGGCCGGCGTGTCCGCCAATGCCCAGATCAATGTTCTCGAATTCGCGGTCGGGCTCGCCGACGCCGCTCTGTACCGCTCAAA
>JAJBSZ010000292.1 GCA_020861125.1 Planctomycetota bacterium
TACGGTACGGTGAGGAAATTGACTGTGTACAAAACCACGATCTCAATCTTGACTATGTTCTAGCAAGGGTCGGCCGGGCCGTCGGCACGGTCTGCCAGAGCGTCATAGAGCAGGGCGTTGCAAATAGCGGCGGCGACGGTGCTGCCGCCCTTGCGGCCCCGGGCGACGATACTGGGGACCGATGCGGAGAGCAGCCGCTCTTTGCTTTCGCACACGTTGACGAAGCCGACCGGCACGCCGATGACCAGAGCGGGCCGCACGACGCCTTCCTCGATACACTCGCACAGCCGCAGTAGCGCGGTCGGGGCGTTGCCGATCACGTAGATGGCGTCGCCCCAGAGGCCGACCGCCTTGTCCACCGCCGCCCGGGAACGGGTGGTTCCCGCCAGCCGTGCCGCTTCGGCCACCTCCCCGTCCGCGATATGGCAGTGCACCCCGCCCCCCAGCCTGGCCACGGCATTCTTGTTGATGCCGGCCATGGCCATGGCGGTGTCGGTGACGATGGCGGTGCCCGCCCTCAGGGCTGCACGGGCGATGGCGGTCACGCCCGGGGAAAAATGCAGGGTAGTGGCGAAGTCGAAATCGGCGGTGGCGTGGATGACCCGCTTGACGACCGTTCCGGTTCCGTCCGGAAAATCGTCCCGGCCGAGTTCCGCCGTGATTATGGCAAAACTGCGGCGTTCGATCTCGTCCGGCGGTAACGTGGCGTCATGCCCGTTCATGGGGTCATTTCCCGCAGGGTGGCCAGTGCCGCCGCCACCGTCTGGTCGATAGCCGCCGGCGTATGGGCGGCGCTGACGAACATGGCCTCGAACTGCGATGGCGCCAGGTAGATCCCGCGCGCCAGCATGCCGGTGAAAAACCGGGCATAGGCCGCCGTATCGGCCTGCTGCGCCGTTTCCAGATCCACCACCGGACGGTGGCTGAAATAACAGCACACCAGGGAGCCGGAGCGGTTCACCCGGACCGGTACCCCCGCCGTCGCCGCGGCCTGCGTCAAGCCGTCCGCCAGGCGTTCGGCCAGTTGCTCCAGCCGGTCGTACACCTCGGGGTGGCGCTCCAGCTTTTCCAGCTGCGCCAGTCCAGCCGCCATCGCCACCGGATTACCGGAAAGGGTTCCGGCCTGGTACACCGGACCCAGGGGAGCGACCTGTTCCATGAGGTCCCGCCGGCCGGCATAGGCGCCTACCGGCAGCCCCCCGCCGATGATCTTGCCATACACCACCAGATCGGCCCGGATGCCGAAGCGTTCCTGGGCGCCGCCGGCGGCCAGCCGGAATCCGGTGATGACCTCGTCGAAGATCAGCACCGCGCCGACCGCGTCGCAAAACCGGCGTACCTCCTCCAGAAAACCCGGTGCCGGCGGCACCACGCCCATGTTGGCCGCCACCGGCTCGACAATGACGGCGGCAATGTCCGACCGGCTGCGGCGGAGGGCTTCCAGGCTGGCCCTGTCATTGTACCGGGCCGTCAGGGTGTCGCCGGCGACGCCGGGGGTGACGCCGGCGCTGTCGGGGACGCCGCCGGTCAGGGCGCCGGAACCGGCCTTGACCAGCATGCTGTCGGCATGGCCATGGTAACAGCCGGAAAACTTGACGACCGCGTTCCGGCCGGTGACGCCGCGGGCCAGGCGCACCGCCGCCAGTACCGCTTCGGTGCCGGAATTGACCATCCGCACCATTTCCACCGGCGCCATGCGGGTCACCGTTTCCGCCATCCGGACTTCCGCCTCGCAGGGCGCGCCGAAGGAAAGGCCGTCGGGGATCGCCCGGGCCACCGCCGCCGCCACCTCGGGATCGCCGTGGCCCCAGATCATCGGCCCCCAGGATCCCACGTAATCGATATAGGAGTTGCCGTCGACGTCGGTGATGGTTGCGCCGGAAGCCGACGTCACGAAGATCGGATTCCCGCCCACGGCGCGGAAGGCGCGCACGGGGGAGCTGACCCCGCCCGGCATTACCTCGGAGGCCCGCCGGTACAGACTGGTGGACTGCGCCGTGTTCATCCGATATCCCCTTTGCGCATGGCCTCCGCCAATTCCGTTGCGAAGTAGGTGATGAGCATATCCGCCCCGGCGCGGAAAACGCCCACCGCGCTTTCGCACATGGCACCGTAGCCGTCGATCCACCCCTGGCTGGCGGCGGCCCGGATCATGGCGTATTCGCCGCTGACGCTGTAGGCTGCCACCGGACAGTCGGCCGCGGCGGCGACATCGGCCACGATATCGAGGTACGGCAGGGCGGGCTTGACGATGAGGATATCCGCGCCTTCGTCGCGATCGAGTTGCCATTCCATCGCCGCTTCCCGCCGGTTGTGCGGATCCATCTGGTATCCCCGGCGATCGCCAAAGGCGGGAGCGGAGCCGGCCGCGTCCCGAAACGGGCCGTAAAAACAGGAGGCGTACTTGACCGCGTAACTCATGATCGGCACCTGACACCAGCCGGCGCCGTCCAGGCAAGACCTGAGGGCGGCAACCCGACCGTCCATCATGTCGGACGGCGCCACGATATCCGCCCCGGCGGCGGCATGGGAAAGGGCGGTTTTGGCGAGGAGGGCCAGGGTGCGGTCGTTATCCACGACGCCATTTTCCACCACACCGCAGTGGCCATGGCTGGTGTATTCGCAGAGACAGACGTCGGTGATCAGCAACGCTTCGGGCAGGCGCTCCTTGGTCAGGCGGATCGCCGTCTGCACCACCCCGTTCTCGTCCCAGGCGGCGCTGCCCGTTTCATCCTTTTCCGCCGGCAGGCCGAACAGGAGGAAGGAACGCACGCCAGCCTCGAGCGCCGGTTCGATGCCGGCTGCCAGCGTGTCCGGACTAAAGCGCAACTGGCCGGGAAGGCTGGGGATCTCTTCCCGCACCCCCCTGCCCTCGCGCACGAACAGCGGCAGGATCAGGGCGTCGGGTGACAGGCGGGTTTCCCGCACCAACTGGCGGATGGCCGGGGTGCGCCGCAAGCGTCTTGGTCGTTTGGTTACCGGCATGATTTCTCCATCTGGGCCAGCGCCGCGGCCGCCAACGCCTCAAGGGACGGCTCGCCGGCCACGGTTACCCGCAGGCCGAACCTTCCGGCCGCCGCGGCCGTCATCTCCCCGAGGCACACCGCCGCCTGGCCGGTGAGATCCTGTTCGCTCGCTGCCGCCACCGCCGCCACCGCCGACGCGCTCGTCACCGCGATAACGGCGTAGTCCCGGTCCCGCAGGCGCGACCGGACCACAGGCGGCGGAGGCAGGACCTGCGTCCGGTAGGCCGCCACCGCCTGGACGGTCACCTGCCGCTGTCGCAGGATCGCCGCGACCTCCGGGTTGCCATCCTCGGCCTGGAACAGGAGCGCAGTGTCCCCGGCCGCCATGCGCTCCGCCAGGCCGACGGCGAGGTCCCGTCCGCACTGGCATTCCGGGATAAAATCGGCGGTGATGCCGCAATCCGCCAGCGCCGCCGCCGTTCGGCCGCCCACGACCGCGAAGCGCAGTCCGGCCAACCGGCGGAAATCCAGTCGGGCGGCGCGAGCGGCGGCAAAAAAAAGACGCACGCCGGTTTGGCTGGTGAAGACGACCCACTGCCAGTTGGGCAGGCCGCGCCACATTGCTTCCGGGATGGACAAGCCCTCTCGGCGAATGGCGGTGAAAGGGTCGACGGCGGCTCCCGCCGCGCGGAGCGTTGCGGCCAGGCGGCCGACGGCGGACCGGGACCCGGCCGCCAGGATTCGCCGGCCAGAGGACAGCGGCAGGCAGTCTGCCGCTGGCGCCGCATCCGCCAGGCCGCACACCGCGCCCACCACCACCACGGCCGGGGAGGACACGGCCTGCTCCAAAGCCAGTCGGGCGATAGAATCCAGGCGTCCGGTCACCAGGCGCTGTTCCGGCAGGCTGGCGTTTTCCACCAGTGCCGCCGGCGTGTCGGCGGCACGGCCGGCGGCCAGGAGCCCCGCGCACACCGTGTCCAACGAGCTGACAGCCATAAGGAACACCAGGGTGCCTTCCAACAGTTCAGGATAGGCGAGCGGCGGCGGCACACCGTCCTTGCCGTGACCGGTCAGGATATGCACGGAGGACGCGAGGTCGCGGTGGGTCAGGGGAATGCCAGCCAGGGCCGGCGCGGCCAGGGCGGAACTCACCCCCGGCACGACCCGGCAGGCCAGGTTGTGGTCGCGGGCCGCTACCAGTTCCTCGCCGCCGCGGCCAAACAAGAACGGGTCGCCACCCTTGAGGCGAACCACCCGTTTTCCCGCCTGCGCGTGCTCCACGATCAGCGCGTTGATTTCCGGTTGGGAAAGGGAATGCCGCCCCTTGCTCTTGCCGACATCGATGGCCGTGGCGGTGGCGGGGATCAGGGCGATGATGGCTTCGCCCACCAGATGGTCGTACAGCACCACCTCCGCCGTGGCGAGGGCGGAGCGTCCCGCTACCGTCATAAGATCCGGATCCCCCGGACCGGCGCCAACCAGTAATATCTCTCCCGTCTCAGACACCGAACCGTCCCTTTTCCTGCAACCGGCAGGCCAATTCCCGCCCGGCGGCCGCCGCTTCCTCCCGCCGCACTGTCAGCGAGCCCCGGCGGACCTCACCCGTGGCGGCGACATACCAGCCGTCGAGGGTGAGACTTGAGGCCTGGATGGCGGCATAGGCCGCTACGGGTGCGGAACAGCCGGCGCCGAGGGTTTCGACGAAGGCCCGTTCGGCCCGGGCGGCGTCCCGGGCGTCGGCGTCGTCGAAGCCGGCCAAATACCGATGATCGTCGCCGGCCCGTCCCTGTACTGCCACTATGCCCTGCCCGGCGGCCGGCAGCATTTCCGCCACGGAAAAATACCGGTCGCAGCGGTGGCCGAGGCCGAGCCGATGCATCCCGGCTGCCGCCAGAATCAGGCCACCATACTCGCCGGCATCGAGTTTTTCCAGCCGGGTGAGAATGTTGCCGCGCACCGGCCGGCAGGTCCAGCCCGGCTGCAGCCGCTGCAAGAGGAGGCGGCGGCGCAGGCTGGACGTCCCGACGGGCCCCACTGGCACCGGCTGCCGGCGCCCGGCGGGCAGCACCAGGACGTCCCGCGGGTCGTCCCGCCGGCGCACCGCCACCACCGGCAAATCCGGGTTGTCGGGGGTCGGCAGGTCCTTAAGGGAGTGAACGCAAATGTCCACCCGCCCGTCCCGCAGGGCCTGGTCGAGTTCCCTGGTGAACAGGCCTTTGCCGCCGACCGCCGCCAGCGGACGGTCGAGGATCCGGTCGCCGGTCGTCGGCATGGTCACCAGTTCCGTCCTGAGACCGGAGTGCTTCTCGATGAGGCGCAGTATCAGCTTCGCCTGGGCTACCGCCAGGGCGCTCGCCCGGCTCCCGACCCTGATCGTCCCTTTCAACGGCTTCCATCTCCTCTCGCATGCGGGCGGCCGCCCGGCGGACCAAACCGTGATCACCGTGGTTGGAAACCAGTCCCGCGGTGAGGCAATCACTCTTGACGATGGCGGGGAAGAAGAAGGTGCATTCCCGGCGGGCGTCGGCGACGCTCACCAGCAGCCCCGCTTCCTTGGCTTCGTGACCGATGCGGCGGTTAACCTCCCGGCGGTCGGTGGCGGCGATAACCAGGGTAGCACCCTTGAGGTGCCCGGTATCGTACGGTTCCGGCAGCCACTCTACCCGTTGATCCGGCAACAGCTTTTCCATTTCCGGACCAAGGGCCGGCGAGACCAGCCGGACTCGGGCGCCGAAGACCAGGAGCTTTTCCACCCGGCGCGCCGCCACCCGGCCGCCGCCCGCCACCAGGATGAGCGAACCGTCAAGGCTGACAAACAGGGGAAAATCCGGAACACCCGCTCCGGTGCGGCAATGGCGACGCCGGTTCCGCCGCCACAGATCGAACCGGGCGGCCTCTTCCTGAATGATCGCGCGGGCGAGTCCGTCGTCGTCCGCCGGGCTTGGGGCGGTCGCCGGCGGGGACAGGTCATCGATATTCCACAGGGTGACCCCGTCCAGATCCGCGATGGCCGGGTCGATGTCACGCGGCAGCGCCAGGTCGACGAACAGATTGGGGCGCCGGGCCCGGGCGGCGATGTCGGCTTGGGTGAGGGTGAAGCCGGGGCGGGCGGTGGCGCTCACCACCACGTCGCATTCCTCCAGCGCCGGCAAGCGGTCTTCGAACGAGAGGAGGGAACACCCGGCCGGTGCGTCCGCCTGCCGTCGGACCGGATCCCGGAGGGCGATGGTCGTGGCAAACCCATGGGCCGCGAGGCCTCCGGCCACCGCTCGCCCCACCACGCCGCAGCCCAGCACCAGGGCGCGTGCGCCGCCGGGCGCGTCGAACCGTTCCCGCACCCGCTGCACCGCCCGATCGGCCACGGACGTCGCCGCCCGGTTGGGCCGTACCCGGGAACGCACCCGTTTGCCGGTGGTGATGGCTGTGCGGAACAGCGCTTCGAGGAGCGCGTCACCGGTACCGGCGGCCCGGGCCGCTTCCACGGCGGCGCGGACCTGGTTTCCGATCTGGTCGTCGCCGGGCACGCCGGACTCCAGCCCCGAAGCCACCCGCAGGAGATGCCGGACCGCCTGCCGTTCGCTCCGTTCCCGGAAAAAATCCTGATACCGCTCCGGGTCGAGGCCGCGGGCCCGACACAGGCGTCGGGCTCCGTCCGGCGGTACATCGCTCCGGTGGGAAATATACACCTCCGTGCGGTTGCAGGTGGCGAGGATGACGCAGCCGCCGCCCTCGCCGGCGATGGTGCGGAGGGCCAGCCCGAGATCGGGCCCGGTAAGGGCGAACGCCTCCCGGACCGCCATGCTGGCGGTGGTGTGATCGATTCCGGCCATGACCAGCCGCATGGTGCCCTCTCCAATAAAAAAAGCCTTTGTCCGCACCGTGGAAAAGGCGAGACTGCTCGCGGTCGGCCGCGCTTCGGGTGGTTCCGCAAGGATACCCCTCGCCGCCAGCCAAGTCAACGCCCCTGGTGTGCGGTCCCGGCCGGGGTCTTGACGACGGGGTCGGGAACCTTACCATTGAGTGCCTGATGGGGAGGGGTGATGGACGAAGACCTATCCAGTATTCGGTATATCGTGGTGGTCCAGTGCCATGCCGTCACCCGACATACCTGTCCGGGATTTTTGTGCGAGCATGCCTTCACCGCCCGGACCGGCGGGTTTACCCGGTATCCCCGGGACCTGCCGCTCCGGTATCTGGCCCTTTCCTGTGGCGGCTGCCCGGGCCAGCCGGTGCTGCGCAAACTCCTGAACCTGAAGCGGAACTTGCAAAAACGGGAAAACCTGCCGGTGGAATGCGCGGTGGTGCACCTCTCCACCTGCATCACCCGGAGCAACCACCACGGGCCACGCTGCCCGCACGCTGACGGGCTGCACCGTCAGGTGGTCGAGGCGGGCTTCCAGTGCGTCGAGGACTCCCGCATATCCGACCTGGCGGAAAAACGCCGGCGGGAAGGCAGGTACGGGGGGTAGACACGGCTGTGCAACGTGGATCGTCGGGTCGAGAAAAAGGGTAGACGAATTCCCCCGAGGACATGATTGAATACCGAAAACCCCTGCTAGTCGAAAGGTGCGTTTTCGGAAACACCCGATACCCGGACGGCAACCGATGGTGCCGCCGTCCAGCCGGAAAATGGCCAGCGACGCCTTTTCCCGTGGGGAAAAGGTATTTTTATGGATAAACCCAGCGCCCTTACCATCCCCGTCGGCACCCGCCCGCTCCGCCGCGGCTTTACCACCGGCAGCTGTGCCGCGCTGGCGGCGCAGGCGGCGACGCATCTCCTTTTGACCGGCCAGGCGGTGTCCGAGGCGTCTCTCCTCACCCCTGCCGGCGAGCCCTTCCGGGCCGCAATACTCCACCCGGAACGGGCGGCGGATTGGGCGGCCTGCGCTGTCCGGAAGGACGCCGGCGACGACCCGGACGTCACGGACGGGGTACTGGTCCGGGCCACGGTCAGCCGATTGCCCGAACCCGGCATCACCATCGACGGCGGCGAAGGGGTGGGAAGGGTTACCCGACCCGGCCTGGATCCTCCGGTGGGCGCGGCCGCCATCAACCGGGTTCCCCGGCAGATGATCGGGCGGGAAGTACAGCGGGTCTGCGACCACTGCGGCTACCGGGGCGGTGTGTCCGTGGTGATCAGCATTCCCGGGGGCGAAGCCCTGGCCGCCGCCACGTTCAACCCGCGTCTGGGTATCGTCGGCGGTCTTTCCGTCATCGGTACCTCCGGCCTGGTGGAACCCATGAGCGTTCGGGCGCTGATCGACGCGGTGGCGGTGGAGCTCCGCCTGCACCGGGCGGAAGGCGCCCGGGGGGTGGTGCTGGTGCCCGGCAACTACGGCGCCACCCTGGTCGCGTCCTTTCCGGCCCTCGCCGGCTGGCCGGTGGTCAAATGCGGAAATTCTCTGGGCGAAGCCCTGGACCGGGCCGTCGCCCTGGAATTTGCCGCCGTGATTGTGGCGGGACACCTCGGCAAGATGATCAAACTCTCCGGCGGCATCATGGAAACCCATTCCCGCACGGCGGACTGTCGGATGGAGCTTTTGGCCCTCTTCACCGCTTTGGCCGGAGCCGAGACGGCGGTAACGACGGCGGTGCTGGACGGGGCCACGGTGGACGACGGGTTGGCCCGGATCCAACGGCACGGTCTCCTTGACGCCGTGCTGGCGCGGATGCTGCCGCGCATCGATATGTATCTGGGCCGGCGGAGTCGTGACCGCTGCCACACGGGCGCGGTGGTGTTCACCAACCGCCTGGGTTTGCTCGGGGTGACGGCGGGAGCGCGCGCCGCCATGGCTGCGATGGAAAACGCCAATGGATAAGGGCATCTTGTACGGCGTCGGGGTCGGTCCGGGAGATCCCGGCCTCCTCACCCTCAAGGCGGTGGAGACCATCCGGCAGTGTCCGGTGGTCGCCGCGCCGCGCACGCCGCGCGGCGGCACCGCCGCCCTGGACATCGCCCGAGAGGCGGTGGATATAGGCGGTAAGGAAATCGTGTTTCTGGATTTCGCCATGCGCCGGGATCCGGCGGTGCGCGCGGCGGCGCACCGCGTGTCGGTGGAACGGTTGCGTCCTCATCTCGATGCCGGTCGGTCTGTGGCAACCCTCGCCCTCGGGGACGTATCGCTCTATGCGTCGTTCCGCTATCTGGCAGACCGGTTGCGCCGGGAGGGCTACGCCATCAGGATGGTGCCGGGCGTTCCCAGTTTTTGCGCCGCCGCCGCCCGCCTTGGTACTTCCCTCACCGACATGACCACGCCGCTCCAGATCATCCCCGACGGCGCCGCCGTAGAGCCGGATCTCACCCGCCCCGGCACGGTGGTGTGGCTAAAATCCGGCGCCGGCCTCGGCCAAATTCTGACGCGGCTCGACGCGGCCGGCCGGCTGGCGGACGTGGCGGTGGTCCAACGGTGCGGCATGGCTGGCGAGCGGGTGTTTCGCGGTCGCCAGTGCCTCGAGGCGGACAGCGCCTACTTCTCCCTCGTCATTCTCAAAGGCAAGGCGGAAAGGGACGACGCATGATTTGGTTCGTCGGCGCCGGCAGCGGGGCGGCGGATCTCATCACCCTGCGGGGACAGCGCCTGCTGGAACGGGCGGATCTGGTTATCTACGCCGGCAGTCTGGTGAATCCGGAATTGCTGGTCAACACCAAGGAATCCTGCCGCCATCTCGATTCCTCCCGAATGACCCTGGAGGAAGTGGTGACGGCGATGCTGGCGGCGGAAGCCGCCGGAGAGACCACGGTGCGGCTGCACAGCGGCGACCCGTCCTTGTATGGCGCCATCCAGGAACAGATGGACGCCCTGGCGGCCCACGGCATCGAGTATGCGGTGGTGCCCGGCGTATCGGCGTGGGCGGCGGCGGCGGCGGCCCTGCGGGCTGAATACACCCTGCCCGGCGTGAGCCAGACCGTGATCATTACCCGGCTGGCCGGCCGGACGCCGGTGCCCGAGGCCGAGGAACTGGCGCGGCTGGCCGCCCATGGCGGCAGCATGGCCATCTTCCTCAGCGCCGGCCTGCTGCCGGCGGTTCAATGCCAGCTTCTCCGGGGAAAATACACGGAACACACTCCGGCGGCCCTCGTCTACAAGGCCAGTTGGCCTGAGGAGCGGACCATCCGCTGCACCGTCGGCACGCTGGCGGAGACCGGCCGGCAGCACGGCATCCACAAGACCGCCGTGATTCTGGTGGGAGATTTCCTGGCCGGACCATACGAGCGATCCCGCCTCTACCATCCCGACTTCACCACCGGCTTCCGGGAAGGACGGCATGCGGATTGACCTCGTCTGTTTTACCGATCAGGGCCATCGGCTGGCCGTGAGCATGCAGCGGCGGCTGGTTCAGGCCGAGCACCAGGCGGAAGTGACGCGCTGTGGCCGGCCGGGCCGGTCCCTCGGTCCATGGACCCGGGAGGCGTTTTCCCAGTCCGACGCGCTGGTGTTTGTCGGTTCCGTCGGCATCGCCGTCCGGGCCATAGCGCCGTTCCTCGTCGGTAAAACCAGCGACCCGGCGGTGGTGGCCATCGACGACGCCGGCCGGTTCGCCGTGTCCGTCCTTTCCGGCCATGTCGGCCGGGCCAACCGTTTGGCCGAAACCTTGGCCAGTCTGGTGGGCGCCCATCCGGTGGTCACCACCGCCACCGATGTGAACGGGCGGTTCGCCATCGACGAATGGGCGGCCGGCAACGGGATTTTCATCGCCAACCCGGACGCGATCCGGTGGGTGTCGGCAAAACTCCTGGCGGACCAAACGGTGACGGTATACGCGGCAGTCCCGGTGGACGGTCCCCTGCCCCCCGGTTTCACCTGGCGACAAACCGATGCCGATGTGGTCATCGATACCGCGGCGCCCGACCGGCCCGACGCGCTGTTCCTGGTGCCGCCGGCGGCGGTGCTGGGCATCGGCTGCCGGCGCGGCGTGTCCCTGGCGGCGCTGACGCGGGCCTTCGACCGCTTTTGCCAACGGAGCGGGCTGCATCCCCGGGCCTTCTGTCGGGTGTGCACTCTTGACCGCAAGGCGGATGAAGTTGGCCTGGTCGCTTTTTGCGACAGCCGGGGCTTGCCGCTCCGGGTGTTTTCCGCTGACGACCTGGCGGCGACGGTAGGCAATTTCCCTGCCTCCGCCTTTGTGCGGCAGACGGTCGGCGTCGACAATGTCTGCCAGCGGAGCGCCATCGCCGGCGGCGGCGGCCGGCTGCTGGCGGCGAAAACGGTGGTGGACGGCGTCGCCTTCGCCGCCGCCCTGTCCGATTATCGTCTGGATTTCAGCCACGGCGGGGACAATCCATGGGCCTTGTGACGGTGGTCGGAATCGGACCGGGGCATCCCCAGGGCCTCACCGCCCAGGCCCGTCAGGCCTTGGCCGAGGCCGAGGCGGTGTACGGCTACCATCGCTATCTCGATCTGATCGCCGGACTGTTCCCGGGAAAACCGCTCCATGGCACCGGCATGACCCGGGAGCGCGACCGCTGCCGGCAGGCCCTGGCCGCCGCGGCCGCCGGTTCCCGCGTCGCCATGGTGTCGAGCGGCGATGCCGGAATCTACGGCATGGCCGGTCTGCTCTACGAGTTGTCGACAGAATACCCGCCGACCGAGATTGTCGTGGTGCCCGGGGTGTCCGCCGCCATGGCCGGCGCCGCTCTGCTGGGCGCTCCGTTGATGCACGATTTCGCCGTTATATCCCTGAGCGATCTCCTGACCCCGTGGGACACCATCGCCCGGCGTCTCGCCGCCGCCGCCGCCGCCGATTTCGTTCTCTGCCTCTACAACCCGGCCAGTTCACGGCGACCGGATCACCTCCGCCGGGCCTGTGATCTGGTGCTGGAACACCGGGCCCCGGAGACGGTATGCGGCTGGACCCGCCGGGTCGGCCGGGACGGCGAAGCGGCCGGCATCCTCAGCCTGTCTGAACTGCGCGTCTGGCAGGCCGACATGTTCACCACGGTTTTCATCGGTTCCTCCGCCACCCGCGTCGTGGCGGGCAAGATGGTGACGCCACGCGGGTATGGAGACGGCCCGTGAATATTCTATTGTTCGCCGGGACGGGGGAGGGCCGACGCCTGGCCGAACGGCTGGCGCCACTGCCGGTGGCGGTGACGGTGTGTGTCGCCACCGAGTACGGCGGCGACCTGCTGCAGGGCCTGCCCGACCGGTTCCGGGTGCTGGTGGGCCGCATGGACAGGGAGACCATGCGGGATCTCATGACCTACAAGCGGTGGGACTTCGTGGTGGACGCCACCCATCCCTATGCGGTCGCAGCGTCGGCGAACATTCACGCCGCCGCGTCGGTGGCCGCCGTGCCTCTCTTGCGGCTGCAGCGGGAGGCGCGCGGCAGCGGGGAATGT
>JAJBSZ010000341.1 GCA_020861125.1 Planctomycetota bacterium
GCGCCAGGCCGACAGCGATTCCCTGTCCGGCCGGGAGCAGCCGCTGGCCATGATCGGCATCATCGCCGTGGCTATCCTCCTGCCATCGTTTCTCGCCACCGGACCGACCGCGGCCTGGCGGCACTCGCCGGTGGGAGCGGGCCGGATTCCGGTGGTGCGATCCAAAAACGACATGCTGTCGTTGTTGGCCTCGGCCCGGAATTCGATCCTCTGGCAGGCGGATGGGGTCGAAAGTTCGGTAGCCATCGCTGCGGCCGGCAGCGGTCTCATGTTCCTTATCAACGGCAAGAGTGACGGCCATGTGATCGAGGATCGGGGTACGCAGATCATGCTTGGCCTGATCGGTACGGCCTTGCATCCCAATCCGCGGTCCTCCCTGGTGGTGGGTCTGGGCACGGGCTGTACTGCCGGCTGGCTGAGCGAAGTGTCGACCATGGAGACGGTGGATGTGGTGGAACTGGAGCCCGCCGTCATCGAGATGGCACGCCGGTGCGCTCTGGCCAACCACGATGTCGTCGGCAAGGCCGAGTCCGGCGACAAGGTATCGATCATCATCAACGATGCCCGGGAGGTCTTGTCCACTGTCCCGAAAAGGTACGACATCATTGCCAGCGAACCGTCGAACCCATACCGCGCGGGCATTGCCAGCCTGTTCACCCGGGAATTTTACCGAGGGGTTCGGGACCGCCTGGCTCCGGGCGGAATTTTTCTCACCTGGTGCCAATCGTATGAAATCGATGCCGCCACCGCCGTCACCATCCTGGCCACGCTGCGGGAGGTATTTCCGCATGTGGAATGCTGGTATACCCAGCCGAATGATCTGGTTTTTGTCGCCGGCATGGAACCCGTGCGTCCCGATGTATCGGTCCTCCGCCGCCGGCTGCAGGAACAGCCCTATGCCGACGCCCTTCGCATCGCCTGGGGGACGGAGGGGTTGGAAGGGTTCATGAGCCATTACATCGCCCGGCAGCATTTTATCGACGAATTGGTGGCCGCCAATCCCCGGGGCGTCAATACCGATGACCTGATGCTGGTGGAATATGACTATGCCCGTTCCTTGGGCAAGAGTACCCAATTCAACCAAACCAGCCTGGTAAATGCGTCGCGGAGGCGGAAAGCTGTGCTGCCGGAATGGTTGCCAAAGGATACGGACATCGGCCTTCTCCTCGACAACTACTTTTTTTCCTGGTTGTTTTTTGACACAACGGTGCCTCCGGAGGCGGGGCCACCCCCGGAACTGGTGGATCGCCTTCGATTGACAGAGCTGTGGCGGACGGGCGACCTCACCGGCGCGGCGGCATTGCTGCCGGCCACCGAACCAAAATTAATGCTGGAGCATTTGGCCCGGGCCGAGGTCCTCGCCGCCCTGGGCGATGAGCAGGCGGAAACCCATATCGCCCGGTTCGAGGACTGGTGGCCGGCGTCGGCGGCTTTTGCCAGGGCGCGCCTTGCCATGGTGCGCAACGGGACCCCGGAGGCCATCGGAGAGCTCCTGGAGAAGGGCATCGCGTCTCTGCACCGTCATCCGTGGGAACCGGTACCCGCGGTGACGCGAGGTCTGGAAATGGTGACCCTGTTCGTCGGCCAAGTGCCAGCTTATCGAGAGCGCTTTTTCGCCTCGTTGTCCGAACCGCTGGCACTGCACCTCCAGGAAATGTTTCGGAAAAACGCCCTGCTGTCCGTTGCCGGCACCATGGATGCCCGACGGGAGGAGCAGGTTTTGGTTTCATGGTATGAACCACATCCACCCTGGTCCGGTCCCCTGCTGTTGCTGCGGGTGGGCGTTTACCGCGCTTTGAACAACCGGCTGATGGGCCGGGCGATCCGGGATTTGGACGAATTCAACGAAAATGTGGAACCGGGGATTGAGGATCTGATCGGCCGCGCCGCTGCGCCGTAGTCCGGAGCTGTCCGGCTGCACGTCCACCGCCAGCGGAAAAGGCTTGCGTACCGCCTCCGCGCGGCTATAATCGCCATCGTATCCAACCGGAGAAGAGCTCTCTCCGGTTGTGATCTTTCTGCGGGCGGGCGGGCCGCGCCGCGCTTATACCTTTTTCATGGAACGGGGGTTTGTCATGGCGAAGCATTCATCCGCTGATATTCGCAATATCGTGCTGTGCGGCCACGCCGGCGCCGGCAAGACCATGCTCGCGGAGGCTATGCTGTTCAAGGCCAAAGTGGTGACCCGCCTCGGTTCCATCGCCGATGGCACCACCGTCTCCGATTATGAAAAAGAGGAAAAGGAATACCAGTATTCCCTCAGCCCGTCTCTGATGCACGTCAGCCATGCCGGCAAGGAAATCACCGTCATCGACACCCCGGGACAGGTGGATTTTCAGGGCGGGATGATCAGCGGCATGTCGGCGGCGGATACCGCCGTCATCTGCGTCAACGCCCAGCGCGGGGTGGAGCTGATGACCCGCAAGGCCTGGGACCTCGCCAACCGCTACGGTCTCGGTAAGATGATCATGATCACCCGTCTCGATGGCGAAAACGTCAATGTCCAGGAGGTGCTGGCCGGCATTCAGAAAGCGTTCGGCGCCAAATGCGTTCCGGTGGTGGTGAACCGGGGCGAAGGTGGCGCCCTTGCCGGCATCGAACCGGCCATGATCGACAACCCCCAGGGGGAGGCGGCCGACTACAAGCAGGCCGCCATCGAAAACGCCGTGGAAGCCGACGACGCCCTGATGGAAAAGTACATGGAAACCATGGAGATTTCCGGGGAGGAACTGGCGGCGGTCATGCCCAAGGCCATTCTCGCCGGTTCGGTCGTGCCGGTGCTGATGTCGTCCGCCGACAAGGATATGGGCATCACCGAGTTCATGGATTTCGTCGCCGCCTACGCGCCGTCGCCCTTGGATTCCCGCCGGACGCTGGTCAAGGAAGGTTCGGAAGAGACCACCACCCTCGTGCCGGATGAAAACGGTCCGGTCCTGGCCCAGGTGTTCAAGGTGGTATCCGACCCCCATGTCGGGAAGCTCAGCTTCATGCGGGTATTTTCCGGCAAGCTGGAATCCAAGTCCCAGGTGAACGTCTCCTCCACCGGCAAGGCGGAAAAGATCGCCCAGTTGTTCCGGGCCCAGGGGGAAAAACGCGAGGACGTGGCCGAGGCGATCACCGGCGACATCGTCGGTGTGGCCAAGGTGGACAACCTGCATATCGGCGACACCCTGTACGCCACCGGCGACTGGCGGTTCGAAGCGCTGCCGTTCCCCCACCCCATGACCGGGCTGGCCGTGGCGCCGAAGAACCGCGGCGACGAACAGAAGATGGGCACTAACCTGCACCGCCTGTGCGAGGAGGACCCCACCTTCATCTTCCAGCGGAACGATCAGACCGGCGAACAGGTGACCAGCGGTATGGGCCAGGTCCATCTCGATGTGATGCTGTCTCGCCTGAAAACCCGGTACGCCATGGAACTGGACACCAAGCCGCCGCGGATCCCCTATCTCGAGACGGTGACCAAAGAGGCCGAAGGGAGCTACCGTCACAAGAAGCAGTCGGGCGGCGCCGGCCAGTTCGGCGAGGTGCACCTGCGCATCAAACCCAACGATCGCGGCAAGGGCTTCGAATTCGTCAACGCCATCGTCGGCGGCGTGATCTCCGGGCCGTTCATCCCGTCGGTGGAAAAAGGGGTGAAAAAGGCGCTGGAAAAGGGTCCGGTGGCCGGTTACCCGATGGTCGACGTCATTGTGGAACTGTTCTTCGGCAAGGAACATCCGGTGGATTCCAAGGACATCGCCTTCCAGATCGCCGGCGAGATGGGCTTCAAGGAAATTGTCGAAGGCACCAAACCGGTGCTGCTGGAGCCGATCGTCAATATGGAGATCGCGTTCCCGGCCCAGTATTTCGGCGACATCTCCGGCGATATCTCCAGCCGCCGCGGCCGGCCCACCGGGACGGATCAGATGGGCGACATGCAGATCCTCAAGGCCCAGGTGCCGCTGGCCGAGGTCGCCGATTACGGCTCGACCCTGAAGGCCATCACCCAGGGCGAGGGTTCCTACACCATGGAACTGTCGCACTACGATCCGGTGCCGGCCAATATCGCCCAGCAGGTGGCCAGCGGGCTCAGGAGCAGAGCGACGAGAAGGCCGCTTCGGGCCGGCATTCCGGGCGGCATTCCAGCCGGCAGTCGGCGCGTTCCTGAGAAGCCCGCGCGAAGGCCGGGAGACCGGAAGTGATAAAGACGACGCAGCCGCAGGGACACCGGCTGCAGGCAACGGAAAAACCAGAGGCCGCTACCGATGCGGCAGAACGCCGCTCGACGCGGTTGGAAGGAAACCAGAAACATGAAACAGAATATTCATCCCAAATACGAGGCGGTTACGGTGCACTGCGCCTGTGGCAACGAATTCCAGACCCGGTCCACCAAGCCGGAGATCCGCGTCACCCTCTGCAATGAATGCCACCCCTTTTTCACCGGCAAACAGAAGTTCGTCGATACCGCCGGGCGTATCGAGAAGTTCCAGAAGCGCTTCAACCTCACCGAGGGCGTCGCCACCGCCGAGGTGGGCAAGGCCCAGAAGGTGAAGTCCAAGAAGCAGGCCCAGGCAGCCGCCATCCAGGAAGAAAAGCGGTTGAAAGCGGCTCGCAAGACGCCGAAAAAATCCGAAACCGCCGGCGCCAAGGCGGAGGAACCGGCCGGTTCGGCCGAGGCCTCCGACAGTGCTGCCGCCGCTTCTGTCGCTGCTCCCGAAACGCCGGCCGCCCCCGCTCCCGAGGCGCCGGCAGGAGATGCCCCGGCAGCCGAGGAATATCCGGAGGAACGGCATAACGCGGTCGCCCAGCGAGGTGGATATCGGGCCTGCCGGCGGACTGCCGAGAACGGTGACCATGGAACAGATTTGACGCGAGCGCCAGCCCGGCATGGGCTGGCGCATGTTTGCTTTTTCCGGAGGTGGCAATGCTTGATCCCAAAGTGAAAAGCCGGCTGGACGAGCGTTTGGCCCGTTTCCGGGAGCTGGATGCCCGCCTGGCCGCTCCCGATGTCGGCGCGGATCCACAGATCGGCGACTACATGCGCGAACGCGGCACCCTCGCCAAATCCATGGAGGCCTATCAGCGCTACCTGGCGGTCCAGCAGGAACTCGCCGACAACCGGGAAATGGCCGCCGACACCACCCAGGACCCGGAACTGCGCGAGTTGGCGGGGGCGGAGATTCCCCAATTGGCAGCGACCGAGGCGGCGCTGGAGGCGGAGATCGTCGACATGGTTCTGGGCCAGGGGGCGGACAACAACCGGAATGCCATCCTCGAGATTCGGGCCGGCACCGGCGGCGAGGAAGCGGCCCTGTTTGCGGGGGATCTGTTCCGCATGTACCGGAACTACGCCGACGCCCGGGGCTGGAAATTTGACATCATGTCCCTGTCCGAGTCGGAACGCGGCGGTTTCAAGGAGGTGATCGTCTCGGTGGAAGGGGAAAACGTGTTCCGCGATCTGCGGATGGAGGGCGGCGGACACCGGGTACAGCGGGTGCCGGAGACCGAGGCCCAGGGCCGCGTCCACACCTCGGCCGCCACGGTGGCGGTGATGCCCGAGGCGGAGGAATACGAGGTGGAGATCCGGCCGGAGGATCTGGAGATCAGCATCCAGTGTTCGGGCGGCCCGGGCGGGCAGTCGGTCAACACCACCCAGTCGTCGGTCCGCATCATCCACGTCCCCACCGGTATCACCGTGTTCATGCAGGAGGAGAAAAGCCAGCACAAAAACAAGGCCAAGGGCATGCGTGTGCTGCGGTCCCGCCTGTATGAACTCAAAAAAGCCGAAGAGGACGCCAAGCGGGCGGCGGAGCGACGGGGACAGACCGGAAGCGGCGACCGTTCCGAGCGGGTCCGCACCTACAATTTTCCCCAGGACCGCTGCACCGACCACCGCTTGGGAAAGAATTTCGCGCTGGGGGACATTATAGACGGCAAGCTGGACAAACTGGTCGGCGAACTGATCGAATACGCCAAGCAGGAGGATCTCAAGGGGTGATGGCGGCAGGCGGACTTCCTGGCTCTTCGGACAGGCGCCGGCGCCGCCTGCGCTGGTCGCGGCGGGACGGGTGCCTCCTGTTCCTGGCCTGCCTGGTCTGCCTGGCCGCGTGGTCGCCTCCGGGTCATGCCGGCGATCATCCGTGGCTGTACATACCGCTGCGGGTGCCGAACATCGTGGCCGGTGACTGGATTGTCTTTGCCGAGGGCGAACGGCTGGTACGCCACCGCGCGGTTCGCATCGAGGAAACGGTAGAGGACCGCGTCGTGCAGTACACGGTGGAAGTTCTGGACGGAGACGGCGGTGTGCTTTCCACCCAGGAACGGACCTATTCGCGGGAGGAGGAAGCCGCCGCCGCCGAGGAACTGCGCCGGCAGTACGGACGGCTGGGCATCGTCGGCGAACGGCGGCAGGTGGAGGTTGGCGGCCGGCTGCTCCAGGTGGTGGTGTATTCGCTGCCGGAGCCGATCAATGCGGAGATTTGGCTGTCGGACGAGGCGTCAATTTTGGGATCGATCCGGCTGTGGCACCACGGCGACGGGGAAGAACAGGGCTACGGGGTGGAGCCAATCGCCTTCGGAGGGGCCGGAGATGGGTGACGAAAAGGTGTGGCGGCCGCTGGAATTGATCAAGGTCACCGCCGGATACCTGGCGGAAAAAGCGGTCCCGGACCCCCGTCTCGACGCTGAGATCCTGCTGTGCGAAATCCTCGGCCTGCCACGCCGGGTGGATCTTTACGCCGGCTTCGAACGGGAAATTTCCGGAAAGGAATTAACGGCCTATCGGGAATTGATTCGACGGCGGGCTGCCCGCGAACCGGTGAGCCGTATCCTCGGTCGCCGCGACTTCATGGGCCTGACCTTTACCGTTACGCCGGATGTCCTTTCTCCGCGCCCGGAAACCGAGCTGCTGGTGGAGACGGCCATCGAGGCGGTGCGGCCAAAAAAACCCACGGAAGCGGTGACGGCCGAGCCGGCCGAGCCGACAATGCCGGCCGTCGCCGTAGACGGCGATGCGGACGAGGCCCTGGAACGGCTGCTGGATTCCTACGCCGAGGATGTCCTGGACGCGGACGAACCCGAGGCGCTCCCGACGCCCGAACCCGTACCCGCACCAGAGCCCGTCCGGCCGGCCACGGGGTTGCGGGCGAAGCAAAAGGTCGCCGCCGCTCCCGTTGCCGCCGCTCCGGTGGCGGCGCTGGACCTTGGCACCGGTAGCGGCTGCGTGGCGGTGGCTTTGGCGGCGCACCTGCCGGGAGCGACGGTGACGGCGGTGGACGCATCGGCCCGGGCGCTGGCGGTGGCCAAGCGGAACGCCGCCGCTGCCGGCGTCTCGGACCGCGTGACGTTCCGTCAGGGCGACTGGTTTGCCGGGTGTCGTCCGGGAGAGGTATTCGACGTGATCCTCTCCAATCCTCCCTATCTGGTGGAAGGGGACGATTCCATTTGGCCGGAGGTGCGCGCCTACGATCCGCCTGCCGCCCTCTACGGCGGTAAGGACGGGCTCGATTGTTACCGGCGGATCATCCCTGACGCACCGCAGTGGCTGGCGCCGGACGGACAGTTGTTTTTCGAGGTGGGCAGCGGCCAGGCCGGGCGGGTGGCCGATCTTCTGCGGGGCCGCGGTTTCCGGGCGGTCCGGGTGGTACGGGATTATGCCGGGATCGAACGGATTGTCACGGGTCTGGCTCCCGGCTGACGGGATGGCCGGGTTTTCGGCTGGAAGGGGCAAAAAAGCGTTGGCACCGGTTGCGGCCCCGGGTATAGTATCTGGTTTGCCTTTCACGACGGACAAAGGGGATGACGATGGATCCTTTGGACAGCCTCAAGGGCACGCATAAACTGGTTACCCTGCGGGTTCCCGGCCGCCAGCCGACCACCATTCTGTGCCTGACTCAGAAAGACAGCGCTGGGGTGGAAGCCTACTATGTGTTGGCGGAGTGCGAAGGCCGGCCCCTGAAGTGGCGGTCCATGATCAAGGACAACGCCATTCGCCGCCTCCGCGAACAGTTTGTGGCCCATATAACCGACGCCCGGGAAGTTGACAACCTGGACGTGGAGACCATTTTCGTCTGCACTACGGAAGTGTCGAAGGCGTGATCGCGGCCTGACGCTGAAACGGAACCATGTTTGAATCGATAACTGACAGTCTGCACAAGGCATTTCGCACCGTCCTCGGCAAGGCCAAGCTGAGCGAGGAAAACGTCGCCGAAGCGATGCGGGAGGTGCGTCTGGCCCTCCTCGAGGCCGACGTCAACAATGCGGTGGTTCAGGGCTTTATCGACCGGGTGCGGAACCTGGCCGTGGGCATGGAGGTCATTCCCGGCGTCGATCCCGGCCAGCAGTTCGTCAAGGTGGTCTACGACCAATTGGTGGCTCTGCTTGGTGGCGAGACCGCCGGCATCGACTGGTCCGCCACCGGGCCGACCCTGATCATGCTCTGCGGCCTGCAGGGTTCCGGCAAGACCACCACCGCCGGCAAGTTGGCCCGCCGCTGGAAAGCCGAGGGAAAGACGCCCCTGCTGGTAGCCGCCGACGTCCAGCGCCCGGCCGCCATCGAGCAGCTGAAAGTGTTGGGCGAACAGGTCGGCGTGCCGGTGTTTACCCAGGCGGGGGCGAATCCGGTCTCCATCTGCCGGAATTCCCTGGCCGCGGCCAGCCTGCATAATGCCGACGTCATCATCCTCGATACCGCCGGCCGCCTGCATGTCGATACCGATCTCATGGACGAGCTCGACGCCATCCGCGCCGCCACTTCGCCCCGAGAGATCCTGTTCGTCTGCGACGCCATGATCGGCCAGTCGGCGGTGGACACCGCCGAGGAGTTCAAGCGCCGCCTGCCCCTCACCGGGGCGGTGATGACGAAAATGGATTCCGACGCCCGAGGTGGCGCCGCCCTATCGCTGCGGGAAAGTACCGGCGTCCCCATCAAGTTCGTCGCCACCGGCGAAAAGCTCGACGCCCTGGAGGAATTCCATCCCGACCGCATGGCCAGCCGAATCCTCGGCATGGGCGATGTGGTGAGTCTGGTGGAGCGGGCGCAGTCGGTCATCGATGAAAAAGAAGCCAAGGCGCTCCAGGAAAAATTAACCAAGAACACGTTCAACCTGGACGATTTCCTGTCGCAACTCGCTTCCATCCGTAAAATGGGGTCCCTCAAGGATCTCCTGGGGATGATCCCCGGTCTCGGGTCCCAGCTCAAGGGGGTCGATCTGGATGACGGCCAGTTCAAACAGATCGAGTCGATCATCCAGTCCATGACCCGGGAAGAGCGGCAAAACCCGGAGATCATCGACGCCAAACGCCGGCAGCGCATCGCCCGCGGCTCCGGCAAGACCAGCCGCGATGTCGCCGACCTCCTGAAGCAGTTCTCGGAAATGCGCAAGATCACCGGCCGCATGGGTCGCCTCGGTATGTTCAGCGGCGGAGGCAGCGCTCTCGAGGCGCTGCAGCCGGGCAGCCTGTCTTCCCTCGCGACCGGCCGCTCGCTCTATGGTTCGAAAAAGAAGGGCTCGAAAGCCCAGCAAAAAAAGAAAGACCGAAAGAAAGACAAAAAGAAAAGGAGAAGATAGGTGGCAGTAGTCATTCGTTTGTCGCGCGCGGGACGCGTGCACCTTCCCTATTATCACATTGGCGTGTACAACAGCCGCACCCGTCGCGACGGACGTCCGGTGGAGGAGCTGGGCTTTTACAATCCCAAATCGGACAAGGAATCCGTCCGTATCGACATGGACCGCGCCCGGTATTGGATTTCGGTCGGCGCCAAGCCTTCCGCCACGGTGGCGACCATTCTCAAGGGGCAGGGCATGCAGTCGTCCGAATGGATGCCGGCCCGCAAAAAGGCTGTCGCCAAACCGGCTGCCAAGAAGTCGGCAAAAAAAGCCGTGAAAAAACCGGCCGCTGCCGCCGGCGCCCCGACCCGCAAACGCAAGGCCCGCACCGCCACCTCCAAAGCGCGTGGCGAAAAGGCCAAGAAGGCGTAGTCGAGCATCCGAGCCTACGAGGCGACTCGGGCGTTCGTCACCTCGGTCCTTACTATGGCTCTCTTTCCATAGTCTTACGGACCAATTACGCGGTGGTTGGGTGAGTCTCGGGATGGTGGCTTGTGGAGGGCAGTCCAGGCTGGCCTGCCGGGCATCATCTGATGCTGGCGGGAGGAATACTGGGCCTTCGGCTCCACGGGCGGAGAGGGGACGGCGATGAAATGCTGGTTCTGCGACAATGAAGCCAGGGGCACCTGCGCCGCCTGCGGCCGGGGCGTGTGCTATGATCATGCGCACATCCACGATTCCATGACCCTGGCAAAAACCGATACCTCCTCCGGGTATTCAAGCTACTACAACGTGCTTAACGGGTTGAAGTGTTCTGATTGCCGTCTGGAATGGACTTACCATAAACCGGGTGAGTGAAAGGGGAGGGGGACTCTGCCGCGAGCGGTGTGGGTACGAAACGGTCACCGGATATCATGCTTGCGCCTGACAGTATAGTTTATATACTGAAGGAGACGGGTATCTGGATAAGGAACCAAGGCAATGCCGACGGCGATGATCAGCACGGGTGAACGGGCTCTCTTCCGGACCGCGTCCGGTAACGGCCGGTCCCGCATGGTCGCGCCGGCTCCCGACCTCGCGCGTCATTTCCGTGACCACTTTCCTATATTGCTCGATGGAGCCCAGCCCCAGCGGTCGGACCAGCGGCATTTCATTCGCCAAGCCCGGGATTCCCTCGTCCGGGGCCGTACCGATCCGGATTGTCTGCCGGCGGCCGTGCTCCGCGAAACCCTGGCGGCGGTGACTGCCGCCGACCGGGGTGAGACCATGGCCGGCCTTACCGCCATCGGCCCCCGCAACGCCCGCATCTGGTGGGAAAGCGCGGTGGTGGATTCCCTCGGCGATATTTTGGCCGGTCTGGATCGGCCGCGCCCGGTGCTGCGCTTTTTCGACGTCACCGGCCTGGACCCGGATGCCGATCGTTGGCACAAAACGTTTGATATCGACGTTGACCTGCAAGCCAACGGCCGAACCGTGGACTTTCCCGCCCCGGACCGCCAGTACGTGGTGGACCTCGGGTATCTGCATGCGGATGGCCGGTTTTTGCGGTTAGCCCGCACCAACACCATCCACCTGCCGCGCGACGGCAGGGGTCGTACCGCCGGCAGTGAAACCGCCCGCAGCCGATTGCCCCAGGACCTCCCCGGTTCCGACGCGCTGCTGGCACCCGATGCGTCGGCGCGGGAATGGTTGGACGCGCGGGACGATCATCCGGAACGCGATGCGGAAGCGGAACTGTTGGTACATATGCTCTACCGGGGTTTTCTCCGGGAAGGGCCGCGCGCCCTGCGCCGCGCGCCGCCACCCCGTCGTCGGGATTCGGAAGAGCTCCACCGCGAATTTGCCCGGCGGGAACGGTTGCGGCAGCGGCGGGCGTCCCGTGGCGTGGGCCATCCGGCGCCCCTGTTTCTGGTTGCCCGCCTCGACCAAAAAGCGGCGCGGGAAGCCGGCACCGACCCGATCCTCCGACCACCAGCGGTAATTGCCGACCCGCGGCGAGCGCTGAGTCCGGCGGGCGACCGGCTCTGGCGGTGTGTCCGCCTCGTGGCCGGCGCCGTCGATCTGGCGCGGCGGCATCAGGGTAAACTCCCGGTCTGCGGCGACGGTGTGAAAACCCCGGCGGCACCAACCCCGCTGGTCCAATCCGTCGCCGACGATACCGAGCCGGTGTTGGTCGCTCGGGCCATTCCGGTTTTCGCAGCGGCCCGGGAATTGCGCCACCAGTTGACTCCGGCCATTCCGCCGTCCCGCCGGCCGGAACCGGCCGATCGGAACGAGAGTGTCCGCGAGTTTGGCGGCGCCGAGGCGCGTCGTTTTGCCAAATCCGGCGTGCGCATCGACCGCATGGCCCTGACCCTGGAAGGCCGGATGCGTCCGAATGCCCGTTTGAAAGTGGCGGGCAAGCTGGTGCATGCCGATGCTGATGGTCGGTTCCGCCTTGAATGCGTCCTGAGCGGCCGCAGGGCGCGCATCCCCCTCCGGGCTGGTTCCTCGGTCCAGGGGGAGGTCCGCAGCCTGCTCCGCGTCGAGTGGGAAAAGCGGGCCGGTCGGGAAAGGGTCACTGCCACCTCGTAGTGGGACCAAATCTCGGATGGCCCTGCAG
>JAJBSZ010000403.1 GCA_020861125.1 Planctomycetota bacterium
GGACGGCCCCAGGGTATCCGGCAGCATCTGATAGTCATCCCGCTGGCTGGTAAGCCGGCCGGCGAGGATTTTGGCCATGATATATTCCATATAGAGATGGACTCCGGAATCCACGGAACGGGTAAGGTAACTGAGGGCGTTGACCGTCTCTCCGCGGGCCCAGGCGCGCGCGCCAAGGTAAAAGCCGGTTTCGCACACCGCTTCCGGCGTGTCGGCCAAACGCAAAGCCTGATCCTCGCCAAAGGGATCGTCGCCAAGGTAGATGCTGGCTACCACCGCCAGCCAGGGTTTGCCGGAGCCGACGTCGATGTTCCGGGCGAGGTCCTCCGGCGTGGGCTGCTGGCCCATTTTGGTCAGGGCCAGCCAGCGCATCAGGGCGGGATAGATCTTGTCCGTATTCCGCAATTCCAGCGAGCGGTCGAAATCCTCCACCGCCCCGGTGAAATTGCCGCGGAGAAAACGGATCATGCCCCGCCGGTGGTGGCGGATACCGCGGGATTGACTGCCGGGTGCCTTGTCGATGGCCCGGTCCATCTCCGGTTCGGCCTTGGCCAGATCGTTGGTGTAGAGATACAGTATCGCCAGCCGGTAATCGATGTTCGGATGCGCCGGGCTGATCTCCCGGACCACCAGGTAATCCTTTTCCGCCAGGTCGTAGGCGCCCTGGGACTCTCGGATGGCCGCCCGATCCAAGAGGGCTGCCGTGTACTGGGGATCCACCGCCAGGGCCGCTTCGATGTCCCGCAGCCCCTCTTCCACCTGGTTTTTGTATTTGAACAGGGCGTAGCCGCGGTGCTGCAGGGCGTATTTATATCCGGGATCGATGGCCAGGGCCCGACTGTAGTCGGCGATGGCGTCGTCGAGTTCCCGCGCGGCCCGCTCGCGGTCGCCGGCGCGGAGGGCACGGCTCCGCAGGCTCTCATGCAGCCGGCCGCGGTTGAGGTAGGGCGAAGGTTTGTCGGGGTCATAGAGGAGATAATGGGAATAGGCTTCGATAGCCTTTTCCGGGTCGAAAAACCGGCCCCGCTCGTTGCCGTAAATCTTGCCGCGGATGCCCCAGATGTGATACAGGCCCGGGTTACGCCAGGAATCATCCACCACCCCGTCGCCCCGGGCGAGGCGCTCCCGCTCCTCGATGCGATCCACCCGGGCCAGCGCTTCCGCCTCCTGGCCGGTATGGGCCTCGATATAGGCCCGGCCCACCTCGGAGAACTCGTTGCCCTCGTCGATGACATTCATGGCGGCGAATTCCTCGAGGGCCTTCTGCGCGTCGTTCATGATGTCGAAGTAGATCATGCCGAGATAATAGCGGGCCATGATGTAGGAGCGATCCCGGGTGTAGGCGTTGCGGTAATCCTCGATAGCCGGGCCGATTTCTCGGGCCTGCTCAAAAGCGCGGGCGCGGGCGAAATAGGCTTCGGCGGCGTAAGGACTTTCCTCGCCGTCCCCCTCCAGCTCCACCAGGGACTGGGTGAAGAGGTCGATGGCCGGCTGGAGCAGCTGCAGCTTGCGGACGTTATCGGGCTCCTTGTCCACCGCCGCCTTGGACCGGTCCATGATGCCCAGACCCTTTTCCAGCGGCATGCGGGCCTTGGCCCGTTTTTTCAACAGTTCTTCCTCTCGGTCCAGCTCCTCGCGCAGCGCCTGCAGCCGGCGTTCGGTTTCCTTCATTTCTTCCCAGGCGGCATCTTCCATCGCCTTGGCCCGCAGAGCCGCCGCCTCCGAATGGCGGGCGCGGAGGGAAGCGAGGAGGGTGAGGAGCGCAGCCACCAGCATAACCGTCCCGGCCAGTACCGTGGCCCGATGCCGGCGGGCGAACTTGAGGGCGCGGCCGCTGATCCCTTCCCGGTAGGCGGTGACCGGCAGGATATCGAGGAACCGCTCGAGATCCCCCGCCAGCTCCGCCACCGTCTGGTAGCGCTCGTCCGGATCCTCGCTCATGGCCTTGAGGGTGATGGCTTCGAGATCCCGGGGCAGACTGGGATCACGCTGTCGCGGCGGGATGATGGGAAAATCGGCCAGCCGGCGGCGGAATTCGCGGAACGAGGTTTTGCCGACATCCCGGGGCAAATGGTTGACAAGAATCCGGTACAGCATCACCCCGAGGGAATAGATGTCGCAGCGGGCGTCGGGTTTTCCCGGACGGAAACGTTCCGGCGCGATGTAGAGGGGCGTGCCCGCCACCATTTTCGGGTTGTCCTCGGTGCGGGCGGCGAAGCCCCAGTCCAGCACGTACACCTCGCCGAAGGGTCCCAGTTTGATGTTCTGCGGTTTCAGGTCGAGGTGGCAGACGCCCCGGGAATGGGCGTACTGCATGGCATGGCACACCTGAAGGAAAATGTTCAGCAGCCGCCGGCGGGAAAACTCGCCCCGATCCCGGTTGGAATGGATGGCGCCGCCTTCGGCATGGGCCTTTTTCAGCAGTTCGTCGAGGCTGACGCCCTCGACCTTTTTCATCACAAAAAACGGACTGCCGGTTTCGTCGCGGCACAAGTCGTAGGTGGGAAGAATGTTCGGGTGCTCAAGCATCCCGCCGAGACGGGCCTCGTTTTCCAGCAACCGCTCGCGGTCGGTCGTGTACGGGGGCTTGACCACCTTGATGGCCACGTCCCGGTCGAGTACGGTGTCGCGGAAGCGGAGGACTTTACCCTGGCCGCCCTCCCCCAGTACGTCCAGGTACTGATAGCGATCGCCGTAGTCGCGGAAGGCCGGGTCGTCGGCCTGGCCGCTGTCGAGGAGACCGGCCAGGAACCCGCCGTCGGCCTTGCCCAGGGTCTGGTTGATGGACGACTCCAGCGCCTGCTCCATGCCGTCCGCGGAGGGCGGGGTCACGGAGGACCGGGCGGAACGGGAGGCGGCCCGTTCGGGCTTCCGCCCCAGCCCCAACCCCATGTCCTCGAGACAACGGGAAAGGGAGACGGAGGCTTCGCCTTCGCCGGGGACGTGGTTGGGGTTGTTGACAGACATCGTGCCTTTCCGGCGGATCCGGGGACGCCCCATTTACCGTATAACAGGTTCCGTCCCTGTATCGTATGCAGTGAGCGCGGAAAAAACAACCGTTCCTCCGGGATTATCGGAAGTTTTTCGTGTTATCGGATTTTTCCGTGAAAGGAAAATTTCTTTTTGTACATAATGGTAGTGTTCACTTTGCGAGGGGTCGATACTATCACACAGGCATGGTTTGGAGCGTCAATGGTCAAAACTTCCCTCTTTACCGTTTTGGCGGGATTATGTGTGCTCATGTCCGGCTGCAGCGACGATGCCCCACCACCGCCCGCCAGCGGCCGGGTGCGACCGTCGGAACCCTTGCAGCCGCCTGCCAATCCTTCCGCCGCCGCCGGTGCGCTGTTCCGTCTGCCCACCCCGGACGGCCAGGCGGTGACGGTGCAGGCGCCGGCCGCGCTGTTTTTCTATACCTCATGGTGTGGGTATTGCAAGCAGGTGATGCCGGAGGTCAACCGGTTGGCCGGCCGCGCCCGGCAGCGGGGCTGGCAGGTGTATGGCATTCAGGTGGGTGAGGATCCGGCCAAGGCCCACGGTTTCATCCAGCAATACGGGCCGAATTTCCCCGTGCTGCTGGATTCCGGCAACGCGGTAGCCCGGCAGTACGGCATCCGCGGCTACCCGACGTTTATCGTCATCGACGCCAACGGCAGCATTATCTACAACGGCCATGAACCGCCGCGCAGCTTTTGATCGGTTTGCCGGAACGGGGGAACAGGCGAGAAAACCTTTTGGGGCGGCGGCCGACGTTGTTTCGGTAACCGGCGGCAATCGCTCGTTCGGTAAAGCCCTTTTGACGTCCGTATCGGATACCCCCGAAACCGCCTGACCCAGAGGACGCGCCCTCGATCTCCCGGCCGGCGGGCAGCCCAACCGGGTGGTCCTGGCGACGACGGATTGCTCACGGACTGTTCAGGAACTCCCAGATCATATCGGCCAACCGCCGGACGGTTGGTACTGGTAACCCACCGAACAGCGTTCGTCGAGTTCCTGGAAATTGTTCGGCCACTGCCTGCCTGCCGACTACTCACGATACCCAAACGCCAGCCCCTCCATGAACAGGAAATCTATGCGTCGTACTATCCGCAGTGTACTAGTTTTCGGTTGCTGTCTTATTCTCGCCGGCTGCGACGACGGCGGGCCGCCGCCCGGCCGGGGTACCCCCGCCGGCGCCCCGCCGGCGGCGCGGACCACCAGCGGCACCATGTTCAGCTTGCCAGGCGCCGACGGCCGGAAGGTGGCGGTGCACAAGCCGGCCGCCCTGTTCTTTTTCACCTCGTGGTGTTCGTACTGCAAACAGGTCATGCCGGAAGTAAACCAGTTGGCCGACCGGGCCCGACGCAAAGGATGGAAAGTGTACGGCATAATGGTGGGCGAAGGCCCGGATAAGGCGGACGAATTCATCCAGCGGTACCAACCTAATTTCCCGGTCCTGCTGGATACGACGAGTGTCGTGGCCGACCAGTTCAGCCTGCGCGGCTACCCGACCTTCATCGTTATCGACGGCAACGGCAACATCATCCACAATGCCAACGAACCGCCGCGCAATTTCTGACCACCGAGAGGGGATGGTATGACCGCAAACCAGGAGCCATATCAGCCGGCGGAGGCAATACCGCTGCAGGCAGTGCGGCATGAAAGGAATCCGGCGCTTGGCGCCCTGTTGGGATTTATCCTCGGACCGGCCGGTCTGATGTATGCCGACGCATCCATCGGGTGCATCGGTTTGGTGGTGCAGATCGTACTCACCATGCTGGTTGCCTCACGGTATAATTCGTATTTCCTTTACCGGGAGCCCTCGACGGGCATTGGTATCATTACCCTAGCCGTGCACGTTATGAGCGCAATTACGGCCTATTACCTCTTCCGTTCCCAAAACGATGCCATTCGCAGGGATTTTACCACCGTGGCGCGAACGGCCAAATCGGCCGCCCTCTGGAATCTTGCCGAATCGATCCCATGGCCGACCCGTATCGACGAAAGCCGGGCCACCCCCGCCGAAGACTGGAAGGCGCATACCTTCACTCTTCGCAATGGTCTGGACGTCAGCGCCCAGGTATCGACGTACGGCGCCCGCATCGTCTCTCTGAAAGGGCCGGTAAATAACGGGGAGATACAGGAACTTCTCCCATCCGGCACCGATCCCGAAACCTTTCTGACACCCACTTCCCTGTGCAATGCCGTCATTAACCCGACGACCCTGGCCGGAGAGTTCTCCATCGCGGACCGCACTCTGGCCCAGCGCTTCTGGGAGGGGCGGGTGGATGGCGACGCCGTGGTCATGCGGCACGCCGACGGGGATACCGGACTGACCCTCACCGTCACCTTCCGCCTGACGGGGCGGGATTTGGCCGTGACCTACCAGGCGGAGACCGCGCGCCCGTTGCTGGTTAACCCGGCCCACGCCCTATGGTTCGATACCGCGGCTCTGGAATCCTATTGCGGTGTGGCGGAAGTAGCCTACATACCCGCCACGGGGGTGGCTTTCGCCAACGGAATTCTTGGCCCCGAACCCTACATTACCACGGAAAACGCCAACAGTGGCCTCCAAATTTGGCGTCTGACCTCCGAAGACAGGTCGTGTTTTTTCCAGACCAAGGCCGACAGCCAAACCCCCGTCGCCACCCTCGTCAACGATTCGGCGGGACGTTCTCTTGCCATGCTCACCGATTGCGGTGGCGTCTGGATGTGTGCCGGCAAGTGCGTTGAACCGTTTTATCCCGGCCCGGCGGTGAATACCCGTACAATCTTGGTATTGATGCCCATTGTCCAGCCTGAATCCCTTCGGCCGGTTCTGCCGGGTGAGCATTACCAAAAAACCGTCGTGTACCGGCTGGGTGTTACCTGGGAACAGAAGGTTGCCCCCCAAGGGAACCCTTCCCAACCAGATCTGCTATATGATACGACGCGCAGCGACATCCCTGCCTGGGGCCAGGACCGGTGACGGCGTCAACAAGTCCACCAAACTCTTTGGTTAAGGACGCTCATGCGCAACAATCCGGAAACCGACAACAGGGAGGTGCCGACGGCCCCCTTCGAAAAAAAGCCCGTCCTCGGCGCCTTTCTCGGATTGCTTTTCGGACCGGCCGGGCTGCTCTACACCAGCGTTTTTGCCGGGCTCGTTAGTACCGTGTTGGTCTTTATGGCGTATGTGTACGCCAGACCGCGGTATTACGGCCACAACTCGGTGATTTAACCGCTGATACTGCCGTGGGGTATTCCAACCTATACCAAGCGCTGCCAGTGAACGTTCCCCCTTGGCTGGCAGGTATCGCCTGTTGGGTGGTTTCAACCAGAGTCCTTTTTACGGCCGGGAAGCGACGGCCGGACGCGGTGTAAGACTATCCACCTCCATGCGCTCACCCCGGAAATGGCCGGCTTTTCCACCAAAAAACCGTTCCGGAGATACCGGAACGGTTCGGGGACATCTGTGGGTGTACCGCGGCTTACATGATCATGTCCTTTACCTTCATCAGCCGGGCCCGGCTGGAACGTTCCGCCTCTTCCAGTTTGGAGGAGATTTCCTTGATGGTCGAGGCGAGGGAAGGAATCATGACGTATTCCAGGGCGTTGACCCGGCGGCGGGTCTTTTCGATTTCGTCCGCCATCCGGATGACCGCTTCCTCCTTGGACGCCAATTCCAGAAGACGCGGAAACACATCACGCATACTGGCGCTGGCGACGTCGAAATCGGTAGTGGTGGCCAGGGTGCTGTAAGAAGGGCGCAGTTCGAAGCCTTTCAGTTCCACTTCCGGATAGGCGACGCTCATGACGGTCTTGCGGTTGATGGCTACTTCAAGGCGGGTATCGGTTTCTTCCAGGGCGGCCGTGACCGCTTCCTCGCCGGATATGCCGGATGCGAGCATGAACAGCGACAAGGTGCGCGGAATGGCCCGGTCAATCTCGTCCCGCAGTTTGCCGTATTCGCCGACCAAATCCATAAAGGCCTGCACCAAGCCTTCCATCTTGTCCTTGAGCAGCTTGTGGCCGCGCCGGGACATGACCAGACGCTTCTTCAGACGCAGCAACTGCATGCGTGTTGGGTTTACCCGAATCTTCATAAAGCGAACCTTTTATGGCGCCTTCCGGCCATCAGGGACCGTTCTGCAGCCGCGTGACACTCCCGTATCGCCCGTGGCATTGCGCCGAACGGGGCGTCTCCCATCAGAGGTCGGTGGCTTCGACGTAGTACTTTTCCACAAATTCCGGTCGGATGCGCTTGAGTTCCGCCTTGGGCAGCACGCCCAACAACCGCCAGCCGAGATCCAGGTTGTCCTCGATCTCCCGGTTCTCGTTTTCCGCCTGGGTGATGAACTGCGCTTCAAACCGGCGGGCGAATTCCATGTAGCGGAGATCCAGCGGGGTCAAGGCCGATTCGCCCAACACCACCGCCAATTCCTGAGAATTCTTGCCCCGGGCATAGGCGGCATAGAGCTGGTTCATGACGCCGGCGTGGTCGGCCCGGGTCTTGCCTTCGCCAATACCCTTGTCCTTGAGGCGGGAAAGACTGGGCAACACATCCACCGGCGGGTAAATGCCCTCGGCGTGGAAGGAACGGCCCAGGATAATCTGGCCCTCGGTGATATAACCGGTCAGGTCGGGAACCGGATGGGTCTTGTCGTCTTCCGGCATGGTCAGGATGGGAATCTGGGTGATGGACCCTTCCTTGCCCTTGAGCCGGCCGGCACGTTCGTAGATGGTCGCCAGGTCGGTGTAGAGGTACCCCGGATAACCGCGGCGGCTGGGAACTTCCTTGCGGGCGGCCGAAATTTCCCGCAGCGCCTCACAGTAGTTGGTCATGTCGGTGAGAATAACCAGGATGTGCATGCCCAGCTCGTAAGCCAGGTATTCCGCGGTGGTCAGGGCCAGACGCGGGATGGAGATGCGCTCGATGGCCGGGTCGTCGGCCAGGTTGATAAACATCACCGAACGTTCCAAAGCGCCGGTGCGCTTGAAATCCTCGATGAAGAAGTTGGATTCCTCGAAGGTGATGCCCATGGCGGCGAAGACAACGCCAAACTTTTCCCCTGACTTCTTGGTGGCTGCCTGGCGGGCGATCTGGGCCGCCATCCGGTTATGGGGCATGCCGGAGCCGGAAAACACCGGCAACTTTTGGCCGCGCACCAGCGGATTCAGGACATCGATGGTGGAGATGCCGGTCTGGATGAACTCGTTGGGGAAGTCCCGGGCAAAAGGATTCATGGGCACGCCATTGATATTGGCGTATTTTTCCGGGATGATCGGCGGTCCGCCGTCGGTCAACCGGCCGAAACCGTCAAACACTCGACCAACCATGTCGGGTGAAAGACCGATCTCCTGCCCCTTGCCCGTGAACCGAACCCGGGAGGAACCCGGATCCAGGTTGCTGGTGCCTTCAAACACCTGGATGAGCGCCCGATCCTCCTGCGTTTCCAGAACCTTGCCCCGGCGAATGCTGCCGTCGGGAAGGATGATTTCGGCGATTTCGCCGTAGCCGATGCCTTCCACGCCACCCACGAAAACCAGGGGGCCGACGATATTCTGAATGGTACGGAATTCCTTGGCTGCTGCTGTCGACATATCTGTACTCCGCTGTGAGGGTGGCATAGACAAAAACGGCTCGGAATCACGGCCCGTCGGGGGTGTTCTTTACTGCACCTTGACGGCGGCATCGTCCAGAGCTTTGGTGATGGCACGTTTCAGCGCCTCGAATTTTTCCTTCATGTCGTCGCCGACGATCAGTTTGGCGCGGGAGATGTCTTCCAGGATCGGCAGGTCCAACATAGATGACAGGTCATAGCCGTCTTCCAGCTTGGCGGTGGCGGCGGCGCTGAAGTGGAGAATGGTCGACAGCATCATGGCCTGCTTCGCCAGGGACGAGAAGGTGTCGATATCATCGAAAGCGCTCTGGTTGAGGAAGTCTTCCCGAACCATTCGGGCCACTTCCATCAACAGCCGGTCGTTGGGGTTGAGAGAATCCATGCCCACCAGACGCACCAGTTCCTGCAGGTCGGCTTCCTTTTTGAGGATCACCATGGCCTGACGGCGGTTGCTGGACCACTCGGGATCGATCTCCTGATCGTACCACGGGTCGGTTACGTCCAGGTACAGCGAGTAACTGGTCAGCCAGTTGATGGCGGGGAAATGGCGCTGGAACGCCAGCTGATCGTCCAGGCCCCAGAATACCTTGGTCACGCGCAGGGTCGACTGGGTAACCGGTTCCGACAGGTCGCCGCCGGCGGGGGAGACGGCGCCGATGATGGTAACCGAGCTCTGGCGCCCTTCCTTGCCCAGGGCGATCACCATGCCGGCCCGTTCATAGAAGGCGGCGAGACGGCTGGCGAGATAGGCGGGATAGCCTTCATCGCCAGGCATTTCTTCGAGACGGCCGGACATTTCCCGCATTGCCTCGGCCCAGCGGCTGGTGGAATCCGCCATCAGCGCCACCGAATAGCCCATGTCGCGGTAGTACTCGGCCATGGTGATACCGGTAAAGACCGACGCTTCCCGCGCCGCCACCGGCATGTTGGAGGTATTGGCCACCAGCACCGTGCGTTCCATGATGGGCCGGCCGGACTGCGGGTCGGTGAGTTCCGGGAATTCCAGAAGCACGTCGGTCATTTCGTTGCCGCGTTCACCGCAGCCGATGAAGATGACGATATCGGCGTCCGCCCACTTTGCCAACTGGTGCTGCACCACCGTTTTGCCGGATCCGAAAGGCCCGGGAATACAGGCTGTGCCACCCTTGGCGACCGGAAACAGGGTGTCAATGATGCGCTGGCCGGTAAGAAGGGGCCGGAGCGGCGGCAGTTTGTGGGATATGGGACGCGGGATGCGGACCGGCCACCTTTGCAGCATGGCGATCTCGTGCCGGGAGCCGTCGTCGCCGGTGACGATGGCGATGGTCTCTTCCACCGTGAACTCGCCAGACTTGATGGACTGGAGTTTCCCCGAGATATTGGGCGGGACCATAACCTTGTGCTCGATAAGCTCGGTTTCGGGAACCGTGCCCAGGATGTCCCCGCCGGTGACCATCTCCCCCTCCTTGACGATGGGGGTAAAGGTCCACTTCTTGCTCCGGTCCAGGGCCGGGGCTTCGGCACCACGCACGATAAACTCGCCATAGCCGGACATGAGTTTATCGAGAGGACGCTGCACGCCATCGTAAATAGATTGAAGGAGACCGGGTCCGAGTTCGGCGGAAAGGGGTACGCCGGTGGGAATTACCGGTTGACCGGGGGCGATGTCCTCGGTTTCTTCATACACCTGGATGGAATACTGATCGCCCCGGATTTCAATGATTTCTCCGAGGAGGCCGAGCTCGCCCACCTTGACCATTTCAAACATGCGCGACCCTGACAGACCCCTGGCCACGACCAGAGGACCACTAACCTTGACAATCGTTCCGTTTGAACGCTCGGTGGCCATCGCGAAAACCCTTCCTTACCTTGCCGGTAAACCTGCAATCCGGTATCCGGAATCAATAGTGTACACCAATTTGTTGCCTACATGTATGCGGCGCGGCGGCCCACCGGCCGCGTAGTCCGCTCGGATCATCCCCGTTTGCCCATAAGGTCGACGCCGAGGGAGCGGGCCACCAGTTGCCGGACCTGTTCCCGCTGCACCCCGATTTCACCGGAGGAAGCGGGCAGGGTCATGACCACGGCGCTGGTACCCTGGCGGAGCAGGGAAATTTCCCCGGCGCATTCGGTGGCGATATCTTCAGGGATGAGTACGAGCGTCTCCTCGCCCGATTCGCGGATGGCCCGAAGCCGGGCCTTGGCGTCATCCACCGTCTCCACATCCAGCGGCTCCACCCCCACCGCCTTGAATGGCAGAATGGCCGCATGTTTTCCAATGGCAACAACCTTAGGCATATTCTCTCCTGAGGCGCGACAGGGTGACGTCGCGGTCCATGCCGTTGGCGATGGTGCTGAGGCAGAGCTCTAGATTCACCAGCTCCACTTCGATCGCCACCAGATAGGACAGAACCCTTTCCGCCCCGAACGGCACCATCCGGCACGCCAATACGGTTTCACGCAGCACGTCCGAAGCGGCGCTGTCGATATCCGCCCGGATGCACCCGAGGTCGATCCCGTCCAGCACGGTGGAGGAACGGCTGGTCAGCCGGCGGGAGATCTCCGCCTTGGGTTCGTGCTCGCTGGCAACCATGGAAGCGGCCAGATCCAGACTGTTGTCGTACACATACCAGGTGCGGATCATGTCGGCCGGGACGCCGTTCCACAGGAGGCGGAAAATGCCCGCCCAGGCGGTCAGGAGCGAACGATCCCGCATATACTCACGCACCAGCGTTTCCGGCACGAAGCGGGCGACCACGCCCATGAGGGTGCAGGCGGCGGAATCGAGGTAGAGGGAACGCTCCATCGGCGTAGCGGCTTGGGGCGGCGATTTGCGGAACAGCATGTCCCGATGCTCCCGCAAGCCGTCGGCGAACGCATCTTCCACCGCGAAGAGGGGAAACAAGGCATCGAGTTCGCCCACCGGCGGGTTCGGTTGCCGGCTCAACTGGTTAAACAGCGTGCGGAAGGTCCGGAAGCGGTCGCCAATACCAAAGAAGTTTTCCAGCGGATGCGGCGGGCAGAGCTTGAAAATTTCCGCCCGAACCTCCTTAAACCGGGCATCCAGAATGGCGCTGGAGGCGTCCAGGGACCGGTCGTCCGGAAACAGCACCCGGTAGCCGGATTTGCCCAAGGCCGATCGGGCCTCGGCTCGGGATGACGATTTCAGGAGCGTTTCAAAAAAAGACCGCGGCAGCAGCTCGGCTTCCAGGGCCGCGATCTTGCCGCTGACGAAGGACCAGGCGCTCGGTCGGGTTTCGACGGTATACGAGAGGGTTTCGGTCATGCCATCATGCTCCAAACAGAACCCGCGCCAGGTCTCCGGCAGAAGTCTCCCGGCGATCGATCAGCCGCAGCTCGAACGTGCAGTCGATGGCGTAGTCGGGACCGTCGACCAC
>JAJBSZ010000485.1 GCA_020861125.1 Planctomycetota bacterium
ACCCGAATCTGGACGGTGGAGGTCTGGCTGCGGAGAATGGCAGTGTCCCCGAGGACAAAGGTGTCGGCCTGATCCCGAACCGGATGATCGTCCGGCATGTTCAGGGCGTCAAAATTGTGGAAGGTATCCTCGATCTCCGGCCCCTGGCGGATGGTGAAGCCGAGACGTTCGAAGATCCCGGTGAAACGCTCCATGGCCTGGGTCAGCGGATGCAGGGTGCCCAGGGGCTGACCCCGGCCGGGCAGGCTGGGATCGGGCAGCGGGCCGGCGGCCGGTACGGCGGCGGTGAGGGCACCTTTTCTCGCTTCCAACACCCCTTCCAATTCCGCCTTGACCGCATTGAGACGCTGGCCAACCGCCTTCTTGTCCGCCGCCGGCACCTCCTTGATGCGGGACATCAGATCTTTCAGACGCCCGGACCGGCCAAGAAACTCCACCCGGACCGTTTCCAGATCCTCCGGAGACGCAGCGGCGGCGAGCGCGTCCAGGGCCATTTCCCGAAGAGCCTCGATTTCCTCCACAAGCGCCATGGCATACCCTTTCACCAGCCGGAAATCCGCCCGACCCAATGGGGGCAGACTGCCGGTTCCAAAGAAAGAAAGCAAGGCGCCCGGTAATCCGGCTCCTTGCTTCATGAGAAGCGTTTTGGTCCATGACGCACCGACTCCGCGGTGAACCCGGCAGCCTGGAAGAGCAACCGAGCGTACTGTGCGGGGCGGTAGTTCGTTACCTCGGACCCAGCACCATGAGAATCAACGGTACCGTACCGTAATAGTGGTTCTCGGACGAACTACGACGCCTTGGCGGCGGCGAGGCGGTTGGCGGCTTTGGCCAAACGGGACTTGCGGCGACTGGCGGTATTCTTGTGCAGGATGCCTTTGACCTTGGCCTTGTCGATGGCCCGGGTGACCTTCTTCAGCTCTTCACCGATGGCACCCGCCTCGCCGGCGGCGAGGGTGGTCTTGTAAGCCTTGACCGCCTTTTTGAGCTTTTCTTTGCGGACCCGGTTGCGGGCGGTCCGTTTCAGGGTTTGGCGCATACGCTTCTTGGCTGATTTGATGTTGGGCATTCTTATTCTCTCTCATTCGCTTTGACGATGGCTCGCCAACTGGTTTGCCGTATGGTGACGATTGTACGTTCCGTTAGCCGCGGAACTTGGTATATTCAGGTATCGCCCGCAGGTTCTTCCTCTTCGGCTTCCAATTCCGAATCGGTCGGACCTGCCTCTGCCTCGTCGCCCTCGGCTGCCGCCGGGAGGTCTTGATCCTCCGGGTCGGTCGGAGCCAGAGGCAGGACCGCTTCACGGACCGTCTCCGTCGCGGCCGGGGACCGGTGCTCGTAGCCGTCCAGTTTGTCCTTGACCAGCACCAGCGCGAAATCGGCAGGCAGGGTAACCGCCTGCGGCCAGAAACCCCGCTGGGTCGGGTTGCCAATTTGCGATCGGACGATGATATCGTTATATTCCTGCTCGGCGGCCGACAGCAAACGGCGGTATTCCTCCGGATTCTCCCGCGCCGCTTCCGCTTGCCGCTCATAGGTCTGGGCCAGGGCCAGTTTGGCCTCGGGGAAGACCTCGGAGTTCCCGGCATCCACCAGTTGCCGGAAGGTGGCGGCGGCGGCGTCCAGTTTGTCCTGCATGAACTGCGCCTGACCAAGGGAATACCGGGCGCGGCGGCTCATGGCGCTTGTCGGATAGTCGCGCAGGAGAGCGGCGGCAGCCTCTTCAGCCGCCGGGAAATTTCTGGTGGTATAGGCATAGGAAAATTTCATCATCAACACCCGCGCCGCGGCGTGAAGCCCGCGGTAGTCGGTGGCTGCCTGGTCGAAGAGAGGCAGCGCATCCGTTTCCGGCTGCGTTTGCAGATCCACCAGCAACTGAAAAACGGCATTCTCCGCCGCGCGCTCCCGTTCGGCCTGGGCCCGGCTCCGCCAGGTGAGCACAGCGGCGATTATGCCCGCCACCAAGGCCAACGCCAGGACCGCATAGGCGATGGTGTGGATTCTCTCCGCCACGCGCAGGGCCAGGGTGGATTCCCCCGACGGGGCCGCATCAGTTTTTTCCGCCATGACGGCATCGCTTTCCGTGCAGATGGGACGGCAAGGTTTCCGCCGCGAGTTCCTGTGGTAGCCGCCTCGTGACGACCACCGCCAGCCGGCAACGCAGAGGGACGACCGGATGGCGATATAAAATATCCGAGCCGCAATCCCCCGGGGGTCGCGGCTCGCTCTCCAAGATCGCCATTATAAAAAGGCGACAATTCGAGGTCAAGCATCTTTCCCGGGGCAGGCGGCGATAGCGGATATTTCCGGTTCAGGTTGACTACCGGGTCCGCTTGCCCTTGGCCGTGGCGAAGGCAAAGCCGTTCTTGCCGCGTCGTTTCACGCCGTACATGGCTTCGTCGGCGGCATTGACCAAGTCCGTTTCCCGGCTGCCGTTGTCGGGAAAGATGGCGATGCCGATGCTGGCGCCGACCCGGCAGGCGGCGTCACCGACGGCAATCGGTTCTTCCAGCGCTTTTAAAATATTGGCCGCCACCAGGCCGGCGTCGGTGGGCCGCCGGATGTGGGACAGGCACACCACAAACTCGTCACCGCCGATCCGGCCGACGAAATCCGATTCACGGATGCAGCTTTTCAACCGCCGGGCCACCGCCTGCAACACCAGATCGCCGGCGGCGTGGCCGTAAGTGTCGTTCACCGCCTTGAAGCCGTCGAGGTCCACAAACATGGTGGCGGTGAAAAAACTGCCGCGGCGGGCAACGGCGAGAATCTGGTGCAGTTGTTCGGTGGCGCCCCGCAAGTTGGGCAGTTGGGTGAGGGGGTCGTGCTTGGCCATGCTCTCCGCCTGGCGCAGGCGGTGACCGGTAAGGATGGCGGCGAGGTAGGCGGCCACCGTCTGCACCGTTTCCGCGTCGCTCCGACCCAAGCGCGGCAGGAACGGCCGTTGTTCCACCGATCGGCCGGTCACCAGCAACGCCACCGCCTCGTTTTGAAAAAACACCGGGGCGGCGATGAAATACGGCAACTCCAGCGCCGTCCGGACTGCGCCGTGGGTGGTGGGCGGCTGGGCGCCAGTGACCACCGCAGGCCGCAGGGGATCGAGAAATTCCTTCGGCACCGCGAGGCGCCGGCCCAGTAATTTCTCTCGCATGCCGGCGGCATAGCCCTGGAGAACCTTGGGCACGAAGATTCCGCCACCTTCCGGGAACAGGACCACCGTGCGCTGCATATTGATGGTGGCGTTGAGTCGACGACTGACTGATCCGAACATGGATTCGAAATCGACCTCCTGGCCGAGACTGACGGCCAGTTCGGCCATCAGCTGGAAGCCGCGGCGTTTCTGCTCGAGTTCGTGCCGGATCTCCGTGGACTGATGATCGACGTGGAGAATCCGAGCCGCCGTCGCCGCCACCAGACGGCGGAGATACTCGATCTCCCGATGGCAGTCACCGGTGTTTCCCGCCTGGCCGTCCACCATCTAGTACCTAGTCAAGATTGAGGTCGTGGTTATGTACACAGTCAATTTCCTCGCCGTACCGTAGCTTGCAGATGTTTATACCCACATTTTCAAAATTGACTGGGTGCTAGCGCACCCGATTTTCTTCCGGTCGGCTGAACAGACAGAAAACGCCCGTCCAGTCGAGGGCGCGCGGCCTATCCGCCACCGCCGCGATTTCGACGCCGCTGTAGATGCCAAGGAGGGGCACCCGGCCGGCGACGGCAGCCTGGACGACGGTGGCATCCTCCAGGTCCTCGCCGGCATACCCGGCGGCCCGGCCGGCACAATCGATATACAGGGAAAAAAGCAGGCGTCGCCCGGCACAGCCGGCGAAAACCTTCTCCAGCTTGGGCCGCATATACTCGAGGTTCAGGCTGCGGTGCATGATCTGGAATTCGGTGCCCGCCTGCATGTCGGGCTCGAACATGACAATGCCGTTCCGCTGCTTGTCCACCGCGAAACACAGCCGGCTGGCGTAGCGTTCCTCATCGTATTCACCCCATTTGACACCGCGGTTGACACCAAAGGTCAGGAAAAACGCATACTCCTCCGGCGGAATGGAAGGGCCGAGAAGCCCCTGGATAAAGGGGAGAGCCGGCTGGCCATCGATTTCCAGTATGGTCTGCCGGTCCGCCCGGGTGACGGTGTAGTAGCTCGTGGCCGGCCGACACCCGTGCATGATCACATGGTCCATCCGGATGTCGCCGGAGAAGGCCAGGGCCAGGGCGTGGTTGTCGGCGAGGGAATGGCCCAGCCATTGCCGCGTGGCGGAACACAGGTAATCCCCCTGCAACCCGGCGCCGGCCAGGGTCCGGGGCAAAAAGCCGAGACCCGCTTCGATACCTTCGAGAAGATAGGTGCCCAGCACCAAACGGAGCGACCCGCGGAGACGGTCGATGGCGTCATAGAACAGGAGGACCGGCGTTTCGGCCCCGACGCCGAGGCCGGCCAGCTCCTGGCCCAACCGCGCTCCCACCGCCCTTTCGTCACCCTCAAGACCACCGGCGACAACCAAATCGCACCCGACGTCCTCCAACCAGAACGCCGCAAGGGCGACCTGATCGCCGGCGTATCCGTAACGGCGGTTGGTCATCACGCCCACCGCACCGCCCCCAACCACCCGCGGACGGGGTCCGACGACGCTGCGCACGGCAGTATAGAGCAGGTCCGGATCATGCGCGGCGGTGGCGAACAACAGGACGACATCGCAGGCCCGGTTGGGATGGCCGCTGGCGACCACGGCCTCACGGGCCGCCTCAATGCCGGCATGGGTGGTGTCGGGGTTATCGCTATAGCCAACGCATGCGATCATGCAGCCGGTCCTTGGCCGTGGATGGGGGGTGACAGCTGGTTCCTCCCATGGCTTCGAGCCGTGTCTTTCGCGACAACGGCGTGCCGGGTTTGGAAAAACTTTGTTGTATAGTGTATGGAAAACACGCGCTTGCCGGAACAAAATTCCCGCTGCGGTCGGAGGCTATGGATTTCGACGGCTGGCCGGCGCTGGTGATACCGGAACGAGGTTTTCCTTTTCTTCCGCGACACAAAACATACAATTCACCACGTTTCAGCCTCGTCCCCGCCCGGCGGCGGTGACAGCGGAAACATTATCCTTTTCCCATGAGGAACGCAGCAGCATGACCGATCTTTTGCCCGAATGGAGCACCATCACCCAGGTTATCGTGGTGGTGGCGGCCTTTTCCGTGCTTATCTTCGTCCACGAATTGGGTCATTATCTCGCCGCCCGCCTCACCGGCGTCCGAGTGGAACGGTTTTTCATCGGCTTCGACATCTTTGGCCTGGCCCTGCAGAAAGAGTACAAGGGAACCGTCTACGGCATCGGCATCCTGCCCCTCGGCGGCTACTGCGCCCTGGCCGGACAGAACGACGACCCACGCAAGGAACGCCGCACCGGCGCGTCGGATGAACTGCAGTCCAAACCGTTGTGGGCGCGCGGTCTGGTGTTCGGCGGCGGGGTGATCATGAATTTCATCTTCGGCTTCCTGGTGCTCATCGCCGCCTACATGATCGGCATCCCTTTCATCCCGCCCGTCCTCGGACGGCTGGATCCCACCGGACCGGCGGCGGTGCACGGGTTTCAGTCGGGCGATCGGGTTCTGCGGGTAGACGGCCAGGAGGTCGGCTCCTTTGAAGAGGCGGCCGAAGCTATCGCCCTATCCGGCGCCGGCGGGGAAATTGAAGTGGAAATTGAGCGCCTGGACGACGACGGGGTCCGCCGCAGCCACACCATCCGGGTCAAGGGCCGCGGCTCCAACATGCGCGGCAACCTCAACTCCATCGGCGCCGAACCGCAGCGGTCGCGGATCGTGGCGGGCATCGTGGACGATCCCCTGTTCGCCAATCTGCTGATCGGCAAACTGGCGGTCGGAGACGAGATCCTGGCCGTAGAGGGCCAGGAAATTCCGCCCTATGGCGGCGACCGGATCCAGTCGATGCTCCGGGACCGCCCGGGGCAGACCGTTGCCCTGACGGTTAAGAGCGCTGCCGATGGCGGCATCCGCGAGGTGGACGTACCGCTGGAGACCGTCGGCGTGTGGGATATGGGTCTGCGCATCGGGGTCGTCATCGGCAACGTCATGCCGGACGGTCCGGCGGCGCGGGCCGGCTTGCAATCGGGCGACGTGGTGGTCGCCTACCAACTCCCCGGCGACGAAGAACCCGGCCGCTTCACCACCGTCGCCGACTTCCAGGCGGTCATGGCCGGCGCCGCCCTCAACCAAATCCACTTGGACCTCCGCCGGGGTGGCGAATCCATCGCGGTTCCCGTCATCCCGCGGTTGATGGCCGGGAGTACCGATTTCGACCTCGATACCGACACCCTCCTGGGCGTTCAGGGGGAATTCCGGGGTGACGACGGCTTCCGCGTCGACGCGGTGCTGCCGGACTCGCCGCTCACCGGTCTGGCCCAGCCCGGCGATTTCATCACCGGCATCAACGGTGACCCGCTGCCGCTGGGGAAATCCCTCCGGGACGCGGTGGAAGAGGCGGCCTCGGCCAGCGTGCGGCTGTACGTCCGGCGGCAATTCGACGGCGACACGCTGGCGCCGGCGGGTCACCGGGAAGTTCCGGACGCCAACCTGTCCCTCCGTCTGTCGCCGCGGATCAACCCCGAGTTCCGGCGCCCGATGATCGGGGTCGATCTCGCGACCGGTCCGGTGGTGGCAGTCGTTCCCGGCAGTTATGCTGACACCACCCTGGGTGGCGCCAGAATCCTGGCCGCCTCCCGGCTGACCGGGCTGCACTTCACGCCAGACCTGCAAAACGTCATCCTCCGCTTCGATTTCCCCGAAAACTCCCAATTCGGCGGCGGCGCCAAGACCATCATGGCGGAAACGCCGGAAGCCCTGCGCCAGGATCCTCTCGCCTACGGGTTGGTAAGCCATCTGCCGGTGGCGATGCGCTCGGCGGAAGAGGTGCGGCCTCTGTCCTTCGTACCTGCGGTGGCGGCGGCCGGCGCGAAGTGGGTGGATCTGTCGCTCATGGTGTATCGGGTACTGCATAAGCTGGTGATCCGGACCCTGCCCCTGGACGCGGTGGGGGGCCCGGTACAACTGTTCCGGATTATCAAGATTGCCGACGATCGCGGCTTCCCGTATTTCCTGTATATAGTGGCCCTGATCAGCGTCAACCTGGGCGTCTGCAACCTCCTGCCGTTCCCGGTGCTGGACGGCGGCCACCTGGTGTTTCTGCTGATCGAGTGGATCATGGGGCGCTCGCCGCCGCAGCGGGTGCGTGACGCCGCCCAATGGGTGGGATTGGTGTGCCTGCTGATGTTCATGCTGACGGTTACCATGTACGACCTCAAGCATTTGATCATGGGCACCGGCTGAACCACGGCCAGACCCACAGCCTATGAACCAAGGCCGCGATCCGCTTGCGGCCTTGGTTTTTTTGGGTCCACGACGACCGCGGTGCACTTTCCCGTCGCACAATCACCGCACGCAAAAATGGTTTCTCGCCGCCGAAAATCAACCCTCGATCCCCAGCGTTTTCATCCGTCGCCACAGGGTGGTTTTGCTGATGCCCAAACGGCGTGCCGCCGCCGCCCGGTCGCCCGGGTTGGCGGCGAGGGCGCCGCGGATCCGTTCCCGTTCAAAAGCCCGCAGTTCGTCGGCGTAGGATTCGACGGGCGGAGGCTCCGGCGCGGGCGCGGTTTCCACCAGCACCCCGGCCACGTCCGCCTCTTCGATGATCCCGGTTTTGTTCAGGACTACCAGGCATTCACACACGTTCTTCAGCTCGCGGATATTGCCGTCCCAGCGGTGGCGCAGGAGCCGACCGCCGGCGGCGTCGGAAAGGGCGATGGCGGGTCGGGCGAACGCGGCGCAGTATTCGTCGATGAAATGGGCGGCCAGCCGGAGGATGTCGGCGCCGCGCTGGTTCAGGCTGGGTAAATGCAGGGTAAGGACGTTCAGGCGATAATACAGGTCCCGGCGGAAATTGTTGGCCCGCACCTCGGACAGCAACGGCTTGTTGCTGGCGGAAATTATCCGCACATCCACCGGCGTGATGCGGTCGTCGCCAAGCCGCATGATCTGCCGCTCCTGGATCACCCGGAGCAGGCGGCCCTGCAAATCGAGGGGAATTTCCGAAATTTCATCGAGAAAAATGGTGCCGGTATGGGCGATTTCAAAGATACCGGCCTTGCCGCCGCGCACAGCGCCGGTAAACGCCCCTTCGGCATAGCCGAACAGTTCGCTTTCCAGCAGGCTTTTCGACAGGGCGGCGCAGTTGATGGCGAGAAAGGGCGCGCGACGGCGGTCGCTGGCGTTGTGGATGCTTTGGGCAAACATTTCCTTGCCGGTGCCGGTGTCGCCGACGATGAGGATGTTGGAGGTGACCGAGGCGAAATTCCGCGCTTTCTCCACCACCTCGGTCAGGGCCGGCCCGGCGCCTATCAGGTCCTCGAAACGGTAGCGGGCGACGTGACCCTTGGCGGACAGCCGCTGGCGGAAGCGGCTCTCCGCCCGCTGGACTTCGGAACTCTTCTTGATGGTGACGACGTGGCCGGAAAAGTCCTCGCCCAACAACACGCTCACCTTGTTCACGGCGAGAAGCTCTCCCTGATGCGACACAATGCGCTCGTTGACATCGGCGGCGCTGCGCAACACCGCGCCGAGCTGCCCGGCCGGGGCGACGCGGTCCAGGGGAAGGCCCACCACCCGATCCGGCTGCTGCTGCAGGATATCGGAGGCGACGGCATTGCAGACGGTGATCCGGCCGTCCCGACCGGTGGCCAGCACCCCTTCGTGGGCATAGTTCAGGACGGTGCGGAACTGTTCCGCCCGTTCGCGTTCCCGGCGTTTGATGATCGCCCCGTGTTTGGCTTCGGACAACGCCTGCCAGATGGACTCGCGGCTCATGCCCAGTATGGCCGGATGGCAGTCGCGCCCGCTGGCGATCCGGAAAAAGTTCACCCCACAGACGATAATGCGGCGCTCCTCGGCCATCATCCGGTCGAGGACGGCATTGATTTCGGCGGGATCGTTGGAATGCTGGGCGTAGGTGCGGATATCCACGTCCAGGATCTCGGCGATGCCGTGGGCGCTGTACACCATGTTGTAATGCCCGGCCACCCCCACCGGCAGACGGCCGTGACGGCGGATCATGCGGTGGATGGTGGTGGGGATTTCACTGCCGACCGGCACTTCGATCAACGCCACCTGAGGGTGGGCTTTTTTCAATTGCGCCGCCATCAGGCCGCGGGCTATCATGATGTCGGCACGGAGCGCCGCCTCCGGCACATCGCGGTAGGTGGACGCGACCCAGACGGTGAAATCGTATTCCTCGTCGTCACCGTCGACGGCGGCGTGGTCGCGGTAGGCTTCCTTGATGCCGGCCACCTGACCGGCGTCGGGGGTGATGAAGGCGATGGATATCATGGCGTTCCTTGACCGCGCGCCGGCAAGGCGGGCGCGTCCGTGGCGGTGGAGTGGACGGGCCGTCCGCGCCGCCAGCGCCGGAGCCCGTCCGCGCGTCCCAGTATAATCCGAATCGGTGCAAACTCAAGAGGAGTGGACCGGCCCCGCCACGGCGGTCGACCGGAAAAACGCCGCTGCGGCGGCCGGCGGCCTTCGGCGTCACGATTCGTCCCGATCCGGCGGATGGTTCCGGTGCGTCCGGCCGGGCCGGAAGGGCTGCCGACCGGAGGGCGGTACGAGAACCCTGGGGGTTTCCCGAATTTTCCATGGCGGATCCGCCCGTACCGGGCCGCCACCGACCTTTAAGCGGAGGATTTTTCCATGGCGCACAAGGTGCTCGTGACCAAAAACATGGCGGCTAAGGGTATCGCCTGGCTGCGGGAACGCGGCTATGAGGTGGACGTGATCGTCACCACCGACGAGGCGTCGCTACAACAGGCGATCGTGGACTACGACGGCGTCCTTGCCAGCGTGGATCCATATACCCGGGACGTGCTTACCGCCGCCAAGAAGCTCAAGGTCATCGCCCGGCACGGCGTCGGGTACGACAGCATCGACCTCGCCGCCGCCAGCGAATTGGGCATCTGGGTATGCAACACGCCGGTGGCCAACTCCAACGCCGTGGCCGAGCATGCCCTGGCCCTGATCCTGGCTCTGGCCAAATATGTCGTCTACTTCGACGATGACGTTCGCCGCGGGGGCTGGGGCGACGACCGGGCCAGCCACATGTCGGTGGAGCTGGCCGGTAAAACCCTGGGGGTGGTCGGCTTCGGTAACATCGGCCGCATCGTCGCCCGCAAGGCGGCCCTCGGCCTGGATATGAAGGTGCTCGCCTACGACCCCTTCCTGCCCGACGATCGCTTCCCGGCGGAGGTAAAGCGGGTGGGCGATATGGCTGAGGTGTTCGCCGCCGCCGATTTCGTCACCCTGCACCTGCCGTCAACCGACCAGACCCGAGGGTCGATCAACGCCAAACTCCTGAAAACGATGCGGTCCAGCGCATTTCTCATCAACTGCGCCCGCGGCGATGTGGTGAACGAGGACGATCTCCACGCAGCCCTTGCCTCGGGCGCCATCGCCGGTGCCGGCCTCGACGTCTTTACCCGGGAACCGACGGATCGGAATAACCCGCTCCTGACCCTCCCGAACGTCATCGTTATGCCTCATACCGCCTCCAACACGCCGGAGGCGATGGATGCCATGGGCCTCGACGCCGCCCGCGGTATCGACGAGGTGTTGCGCGGTAAAACGCCGACCTGGCCGGTCAACCGTCCGAAGATCTGACCCGGGCCGCCTGGTGGTGGCTGGCCCGGTTTGTCCTTAGACATGAGGCGAATTTTGTATACAATGTCCCTTTCTGGACGCGTGTCCCGAGTATAGCGGGCAATTTTCACAGGAGAGAGTACACATGAAAATCGGTTTCATCGGTCTCGGCATCATGGGCAAACCCATGGTCAGGAACCTGCTCAAGGCCGGCCACGAGCTGGTGGTATTCGACGTGGTCAAGGAAAACGTCGACATCTCGGTCAAGGACGGCGCCCGGGCCGCCGCTTCCTCCAAGGCGGTCGCCGAGGAATGCGACACCATCATCACCATGCTGCCCAATTCCCCCCACGTCAAGACCGTGGTCATGGGTGAAAACGGCGTGTTGGAAGGGGCCAAGGCCGGCACCATCCTCATCGACATGTCCTCCATCGCGCCTCTCGCGTCCCAGGAGATCGAGAAAGCCTGCGCCGCCAAGGGCGTGAAGATGATCGACGCGCCGGTTTCCGGCGGCGAACCCAAGGCCATCGACGGCAGCCTGTCGATCATGGTCGGCGGCGACAAGGCGGTGTTCGAAAAGGTCAAGGACATCCTCCTGAAGATGGGTGCTTCGGCCGTGTACTGCGGCAGCATCGGCGCCGGCAATACCACCAAGCTCGCCAACCAGGTGGTGGTGGCTGCCAATATCGCCGCCGTCGCCGAGGCGTTCACCCTGGCCAAGAAGGCCGGCGTCGATCCGCAGCTGGTGTTCGAAGCGATCAAGGGCGGCCTGGCCGGCTCCACGGTCATGAACGCCAAGGGCCCGATGATGATCGAGGGCAACTTCAAGCCCGGCTTCAAGATCGACCTCCACATCAAGGACCTGAACAACGCCCTCGATACCGGCCACGGCGTCGGGTCGCCGCTGCCGCTCACCGCCATGATCATGGAAATGATGCAGACGCTCCACGCCGACGGCAATGGCCAGGACGATCACAGCGCCCTCGCCAAGTACTACGCCAAGGTATCGGGCACCACCATCCACAAATAACCGCCTGCCGGTTTGCCAGGTGAGGGGACGGTCCCGTCCGGGACCGTCCCCCCTTTTTTTGCCGCCGCACCGGGGAAAGCCTCAAGAAAATCGGCGGGTGAGTCGATTGTCACTTGTGTTTCCCACCCGGCTTGCCGACAATCGAAGGAGGGGTGAGGGCGCAGGTATACCGCTCCCACTTTAGTTTTTGGTAAATGTTGACTACTCCGCATTCATTGT
>JAJBSZ010000493.1 GCA_020861125.1 Planctomycetota bacterium
GTTCAGGTTGCTGGGCTCCACGGTATCAGAATCCACCAGCATCAGATGACCGACGCCGGTGCGGGCCAGCAGGACGGCGATGTTGGAGCCGAGGCCGCCTTCGCCGAGTTTCCCCATAATCTCGTAGCCGCCGATACGCTGGCCGCGGGCCCGGGCGTCGCGGATGAGTCGCTCTTTGGCCTTATATACCGCCCACACCTGATCGGATTTCAGAACGCCTTTTTCCAGCAGAACGTCTTCCACCGGCCGCCGGGGTTTGCCGGCTTCGGCTTCCTTGTTGATGGTGCGTTCCGCCTCCTCCAGCTGTTCCCGGGTCAGCACCCGGTGCGCGATGGCCAGGGTGGCGAAATCCAGATCCTTCTCCATATCCGGAAGTTCTGCGTTTTCAGCCACGGCTTTCCCCCTTCTTTGAGACAATCAGCCATCACCGGCGCGTCGCGGTTTCAAAATCGCGCACGCACTTTTCCTGGGCGGGCGTCTCGATGGAGCCGGGACGCTGCTGGCGGACGAGGGCGATGGCCGCCTCCGCCCCTTGGCCGGTGTGCACCAGATAACACGCCAGCATGGTACCGGTGCGGCCGATGCCGGCGCCGCAATGCACCGCCACTGCCACGCCGTCACGAAGACAGTCGTCGACAAAGGCGACAAATTTCCGGATCTGGCCGGGCTTGGGCGGTTGGAAATCGGGTACGGGAAGATGCAAACTGCGGAGGCCGACGTCGCGGAGGGCGGCCGGATCCAGCCCATTTTCAGTCAGGCTAACCAGGGCGCCGATACCCAGGCGCGACAGGCCGGTGAGGTCGGAACGGGGGTTGTCCCACCCGCCCGGTTTGGCGCAGCCGGCCAGCTTGCCGGGGATGACATAGGAGAAATTCCTGGGCATCAGGGCGTCATCCATCCCATGAATCGAAGGCTTCCGCGAAATCGTAGCCGCCCTGGAAATCGGCCAGGGTGTCGGATTCACGCCGCTTCCAGGCCAGTTGCTCGTCGTTGACCATCAGGAAGACGATTTCGCCCACGTCTTCGGTCCGGCGCACACCCCAGCTTTCCAGCACCTGGCGGGCCAGACAGCCCCACCGTTCCTTGGCCAGTCGGCGCATGGCTTCGAGAAGCTCATACCCGCTGATGTGGAAGCTCACCCCGTCCTCGCCGCGGGAGGCTGCCACGTCCCGGGGTTGCATCTCCCCCGACTTCAGCCATTGCACCGCCGCCGCCACCACCTCGTTCAGGAAAAAAAACGCGGCCGGATCGAACCGGCCATCGCTCTGGGCGATGTGCACAATCCTGTCCCGCACCTGTTCCGGCGACATGCTTTCGTTCATGATGGCGGCTGGCGTCCTTTTTCCTCTCCGGCGGCGGGTTCTCCGGGCGGCGCCGGGCGATCCGGTTCGGCGGGTTCCGGCGGCCTCTCCGGTCGTGGCGCCCGGTCGGGCCGGCCCCGGCGAATGCTGTCGCCGCGGGGGGGACGACCCTTGGCCTGGGTGTCGGACCGGGCCGGATAGACGCCGCTGTTGCCGCGGCCGCGCCGGCCCTGAATTTCCTTGATGGCGGACAGGTGCACGGTTTCCTGGCTGCCGTCCGGCAGCGCCAGGACGATTTCCTGCCGGAACATGTCGGTGGCCACGACTTCGCCCGTCACCGTGTCTGTGACGCAGACTGCGCCCCGGGCCGGCATCTCCGCCTGCAGGGTCGAATACACTTCGTCCTCGAAGCGGAGACAGCACATGAGCCGGCCGCAGTGACCGGATATTTTCGAGGGGTCCAGCGTGGTCTTCTGCATTTTTGCCATGCGCATGGTCACCGGCTCGAGGTTGCGGATAAAGGTCCGGCAACAGAGCTCGCGGCCGCAGTGCTCATAGTCGGCCAGGAGCCGCGCTTCGTCCCGGACGCCGATCTGGCGCATTTCGATGCGGGTCCGGTAGCGGCGGGCGAGTTCTTTCACCAGTTCCCGGAAGTCGACCCGGTTTTCGGCAAGAAAGTAAAAGATGATTTTGTCGCCGGAGAACAGGTGCTCCACTCCCACCAGCCGCATGGGCAGGGCGCGCTCGCGGATGCACTGCTGGCAGGTGGCGAATTCCTCCGGCTCCTTGGCTTCGCGGATGTGGCCAAGAATGCTCCGGTCGGCGTCGTTGACGCTGCGGAGGAGCTCGCCCTGCACCTCCTCGTCACCGGCGGCGGTCCGGGGCCGGCCCATGGCCTCGCCGACGTCGATGCCCCGGCTGGTCTTGACGATTACCTCGTCGCCGGCCCGGCATTCGTCCGTTTCGGCCGCGAATTTTTCGGTGGTGGCCATGAGGCCGTAGCGCACCGTTACGATGAAATTTGCCATAACGCGGAGCACCTCGCTGTCAACCGTCAATCCCCGGGGGCAATCCCGGCCCGCTGCCGGTGGCCTCAGGCGCCGGCGGGCAGGGGCATCTTCATGGCAATTTCCCCGCAATCCGGGAATTTCGGGCATTTGACGCACACCAGCCAGACCTTGTGGGGCAGGGTATTGCGATCCACCGTGGTGAAGCCGAACCGGCGGAAAAACTCCGGCACGTAGGTCAGGGTGAAGATTTCCTCCGCTCCCAACGTTTTGGCGTCGGCCAGCGCCGCCTCCACCAGCCGGCGGCCAACCCCATGGCTCTGCCATTCACGAGCCACCGCCAGCGACCGCAGTTCCACCAGCCGATCCCAGGTGGCGTCGATGGCGACGCAGCCGATGACGGTTCCGTCCGGCAGTTCGGCCACCTGAAAATTTCTGATCCGCTCCAGAGTATCGCCGACGGACAGCGGGATCATGATCCCTTCGTTGCCGAAATCCCTGGTGACGCCAACAATGGCGACGACATCCTGCAGCCGCGCCCGCCGTATGCTTATGTCCACAGCCATCCTTCTCGATTTCCGGCCTGAACCGGTACGCAGTCCGGGCCGGACGGCCGCAGGCCGCCCCCCAATACTACATAAACGCCGAGGGGAACAAAGGGAAAAAGATTCCGCCCTAATCCTCTTGCCGCAGCCAGTCGAGCTGGATTTCTCCGAATTTCAGGCCCGGATCGGCAGCGATGACCACCGTGGCGGACCGTTCAGCCTCGATGGCGGCGAGTTCCGCCCGTTTGGCATTGGCCAGATCCAGGGCCGCATCCGGGTGCAGGCGGACCCGAACCCCGCCGGCGTGGTCGTCCAGAAACGCGCGGATTTTCCGCACCAGCTCAAGGCCGTGGATATCCATGGATTTCCGAATCCCCGTGCCGTCGCAGGTGGGGCAGGAGGTGTAGAGGGTTTTCTTGACGCTCTGCCGGATCCGCTGCCGGGTCATTTCCATGACGCCCAATTGGCTGATGGGCAGGATGGTGGTGCGGGCGCGATCCCGTCGGGCGGCGTTGCGGAACGTCTCCTCCACCGCCCGGCGGTCGCCGGCGCCGTCCATGTCGATAAAATCGATCATCACCAGCCCGCCGAGATCCCGCAGCCGAAGCTGGCGGGCCACCTCCGCCGCCGCCTCCTTGTTCATGGCCAGGATGGTTTCGCGGGTGGAATCGCCTTTGCGGAATCGGCCGGTATTGACGTCGATGGCGACCAGAGCTTCGGTTTGTTCGATTACCAGTTCCCCACCCGAAGGCAGACGGACGGAGCGGTCGAAGGTGCGCTCGATGGATTGTTCCACCCCGTAGCGATCGAAAATCGGTTCGTTGTCCTGGTAGAGGTACAGCCGCTCGGTGAAATCGGGCATGAATGCTTCCAGGAAGTTTTTCGCCTGGTTGAAGCCCTGTTCGCTGTCGATAATGATTTCTTCCACATCATCATACACGAAGTCCCGAATGGCCCGTACCACCAGATCCGATTCCTGGTAGAGGGCGACCGGCGGCTTGGCCTTTTTCGCCTGAACCTTGATGGCGTCCCAGAGGCGGGTTAGGCAGGAGAGGTCGTTTTGCAGCTCTTCTTGCCCCCGGCCCATTCCGGCGGTGCGGATAATATAGCCCATGTCCCGGGGCGGTTCCAGCCGATCCAGTATCGCCTTGAGGCTGGCGCGTTCCTTGTCGTCGGTGATCTTCTTGCTGACGCCACGCTTGGCGACGGCGGGCATGAGGACGAGGTAGCGTCCGGGAAGGGAGATATAGGTGGTGAGGCTCGGCCCTTTGTTGGCCAGTTGTTCCCGAGTGATCTGAACCAGCACCTCCTGGCCCTTGTAGAGCATATCCTCGATGGCGGGCCGGCCGGAACCGGACTTTTCCTTGCGCTTACGGCGTTTCAGGATGTCGTCGTAGCCGCCGAAGGGGGGAATGACGTCGGAAGCGTGCAGGAAGCCATTTTTTTCACCGCCAATGTCGACGAAGGCGGCTTGGAGGGTCGGCTCGATGTTTTGTACTTTGCCCTTGTAAATATTGCCGTGGGCAAAGCCGTTGGCGGAACGTTCAATGTAGAGTTCCTCGAGGCCGCCGGGGCCGGCGATAGCGACCCGCAATTGTTCCGAGTCAAACACATTCATCAGAACGCGCCGGAGGGGAAGTTTGCTATCGGCCAGGGTTCTGACCGGGGGTTTTTTACTTGCCGTCCGGGTTGCCGCCGGTTGATCTTCCGCCTTGGTCCGCTCTCGTCTTCGCGCCACAGTAAACTCCGTACAGGTGCAGGCGTCTGCGCGTGACCACGCGGACGCGTCTTTTCGGGCGTACCGGAACGCCACCCGTGTCAGGAACGGTGCCGGGTCGCGTTACGCCGTGATTGGTTCCCTTTTTCCGGGAAGCAAGGTATTTTCCGTATTTTTGAGGGTTGACGCAAGAGATAATGCTGGGCGGCCAAAGCCATGCGGTCAGGTGTCCGCCCGGTCCACCAGCGTGATCCGGTCCGGGCAATGCCGGAACAGGACCTCCCGGATCATCTCCAGCGTAACCGGCTTGGTGACGTAGTCGTCCATGCCTGAAGCCAGACATTTTTCCTTGTCGCCGGCGACGGTGTTGGCGGTCAGGGCGACGATGGTGTTGCGTTCCGTACCCGGCCGCGTCTTTTCGATGAGCCGGATCCGGCCGGTGGCCTCATAGCCGTCCATGACCCGCCTAATGCAGTCCATCAGGATCAGGTCGTACCGCTCGCCGGCGGTGATCCGCTCCACCGCTTCGGCACCGTTTTTGGCCAGCGTGGGATGGCAGCCGATTTTCTTGAGAATCCCCATTTCCACCATCTGGTTGACGGTGTTGTCCTCCACCAGGAGCACGGTGGCGGGAATCGCAACCGTACGGGTGATCCGGGTCGAACGGCGGGTGGGTCGCTTCGCCGTCAGGTCGTCGCCGGCCAGCCAGAGCCGTTCGGCCTTGAACCAGATCTCGCTGGGGCAGAGCGGTGGCACCAGAAGGCAGTTGACGAACCGCTCGTCGACGACCGGCAGATTCTGCACATCACGGGCGGTCACCACCAGCATGAGGGTGGTCTCCGGCGTGGTTTTCTCCAGTTCCTTGAGGAACGTGGAAATTTCCTCCGCCGTCGCGAACCGGGTGTCCAGGAGCAGCAGATGGTGTTTTTTCCCGCCCGGACCGCCCGCGGCGAACCGCTGGCGCAGGTCGTCCATGGTGCCGGCGACGTCGATCACCGCGTCCACGTAGGTCATGCAGGCGATAGCGGCGTCCACGTCGGGCGGCGCGACGGCCAGGAGGACGCGCATGCCCTTCAGCACCGGTGCCATGAGCGCCGGACCGGCGCTGGCTTCCGGCTTGAGGTCGAGAGACACTTCGCACAGGATCTCCCCGCCGCCATGGGAGACCCTGAGGCTCCCCCCCATGGCCTGGATCAGCCGCCACACCAGCGGCAGGCCGATGCGTTCCTGGAAAATGCCGCCCTGACGTTCCGGCAGGTCGGCCGATTTGAACATCTCCTCCAGCCCGGCGGCGGTCACTCCCGCCACCGGCCGAAAGCGGCTGCGCAAGGCCACCCGGTCCCGCTCGTCTTCCGAAAGCAGGAGGGACGCTTCCAGCCGCACCCGCCGATCGGCGGCGAGGCGGGCGTTGTGGGTGAGGATTTGAACGATGATCTGGCGGATGCGTCGGGCGTCGCCTGAGTACATCGGCCGCAGGTTGAAGTCGTAGGTGAGGAACAGTTCGTTGCCCCAGGCGCCGATGATGCAGGAAACAATTTCGGCCGACTCCTCCACCAGGGCGAGGAGGGGGAACGGCGCCTGATCGGTGGAAAAGTGTTTGCTGTCGTCCTCGAACGTGGCGATGTCCATGACTTCGTCGATAACCATCTGCAGCGTTTTGGAGCTTTTGATGATGGTTTCGGCATAGAGGCGCTGGACCGGTTCGGTGGATTCGTGTTCGATGATCAGGTCCGCCATGCCGACGATGCCGTTCATCGGCGTTCGCAGTTCATGGGACATGTTGGAGAGGAAGGCCGATTTGGCGCGGTTGGCACTGCGGGCGGCCCGGTTGGCGGCCACCAGGGCGGTGGTGTCCCAGAAGGCCTTGACCAGACCGAGGACCCGGCCGTCCGCCGCGGTCATGACGATCCGGCGGAGGATAAAAGTACGGTGCCGGTCGTGCTTGTCGGTTTCGAACTCGCTATCTGTAAAGCCGCCGCCGCGCTGCAGCATATGCCGGTCATCCTGGATTTCATCCAGGCCGAAGGGAGAGACCTCGTCGTAGGGCAGGCCGATGATGTCCTCCGGGCGGCGCACCCCGACTTCGCGGCAGAATTCCTGGTCGCACAGCCGGACGATGCGGTCGGGGTCCACGAAGCAGACGATGACCGGCAGGGTATTAATCAGCTGGAACAGAAAATGCTGCTCGGTTTTCAGGGCGTCTTCACCAGCCTTGCGAGCGGTGATGTCGAACGCCGATCCGATTATGCGGTGCCCACCGGTGGCGCCGCCGAGGCGTTTCAGGGTTTTCGACACTTCGTACACCCGTTCCTCGTCGCCGAGGTACAGGCGCTGTTCGTAGGTATGGGTGGCTCCCCGCATGTCGCGCGCCACCTCGTCCTGGTCGGCCGAATCCTCCATCTCCCGGACATTCATTGCAGCGCTGGTCCTGCCGATCACCTCTTCCTTGGATTCTTTGCCGATGACATGGACAAAGGCCTGGTTGACGAGTTCGTAGCGGCCGTCGCCGTCCTTGACGAATACGGGCATGGTCAGGCTGTCTATAATCTGCTGCAGGTGATCGCGGGCCTGACGGAGGCCGGTTTCCATGTTTTTGAGGCTGGTGATGTCGACGCTTTCCCAAATGGAATGCCCGTCCGACGGGTCGTCGGTGAGTTTTCGGCCGAATACCATGAGGGTGACGGTGCCCCGCTCGGGATGGTTCAGGGCGACTTCGTACACCACCCCGTCGCCCCGGGTAAAACCGTGGTGGGTGGATTCGGCTGGGATGCCGTCCACCGCCACCACCGCGAAGGCCTGGTGCACGTTTTTCCCCAGGAGGTCCTGACACCGCGTCCCGGTCATGTCGCACAAGCGCTGGTTGACGTCGACGATGATGTCGTCACGGGTTACCAATACGCCGGAGAGGTCGTTGCCGAGGGCGCCCAGCTTCAGCGCTTCCGCCCGGCTGCTGGAGTGCACGGTCAGCCAGGCCCGCTGCTGGCTTCCGAGGAGAAGAAGCATGAACAAAATGGCCGGCGGCATGAGAAGGAGAGCCAGCCGCTTGAACCGGTACAGGTCGATGACAAGGTCGACGGGCGAAAGGCTCAGCACCACCGCCCCCATGGTCTGGCCATCGTCGTTGACGATGGGTGCCATGGCCAGGACGGGTTCCAGCACTGCGGCGTACAAACCGCGGAGGGTTACCCGGTTGGCCAGGGTCTGACTGTGGATTTCCCGCATGGTGTCGGGGCTGGCCGCCCAGAGCAGGCGGTCGCGGTGGTTGGCAATATCGATCACGGGGCGGGCCGGGGCTCCGTCCGGATCCAGGGCGAGGATGTCGACGGACACTGCCACCGGCGTCCGGGTAAAATGGAAGACGTGCTCCCGCAGGCGTCCGAACAGGGCTTGCGCCACCTCGGGGTTATTGGCGGAACCGGCCTGCTCCGCCACGTGGGCGAGGGTGGCTCGCGGAACCAGGGCGGCGATGTTGCGGGTTTCGGCCTCGATGTTATGGCGAACCGCCGCCTGATAGGTATGACTGAAATGATGTACCAAGGCAAAACCAAAGGTGGTCATAGCGAACATGAACAGGAAAGGCCACCAGCGGATCCGGCCGCTGACGCCGACCGACTTGGCGTAGATACTCCACGCCATCGCGGCGATGCCAAAGGCCAGGATCAGACGCAACCCGTAAAGAGGCATGCTGAGCCCTATGGGCAGTGGCACGGTGTGACCGGGACCGGCGGGCAACCCGGGCGGCGGGTTGATGGCGACGATGAGAAAGTAGAGGGAAAACGCGCAAAGAATGCAAAAACCGTCGCGGCCGGGCGGGGCGGCGCTGGTTGCCGTCGTCCAGGCGAAGAGCACCACCACGGTGAAAAAGATGACCCGAACGCTAAAAAAGACCACCTCGATCAAGGGTACGGACGGCAGCCGTGGGCTCAAAACCGGACCGATCAGGGACGCCAGTAAGCCGAAACCCACCAAGCCAAGGCCGATACGAAAAAGCCAGCGGAGGTTGGGCCGGTCGGCCGCGGCAGCCCGTGTCGCCAGCAACAACGGAATCGTCGCCACCATCTGAAGCATGGCGGCGAGAATAAAGTGGTAGGTATACCCCGGTTCGGATATTCCCACGACGCCCCACCAGTCGCGAAAGGACATGATGATGGCGGTCATGCCGATGTGCCGCCAGGAAAGGGCGGATGACGGCGTCCTCTTTTCCCGGGACAGGGAGAGGCAGATAACGCCGGCGAGGAGCAGGGCGATACTCAAGGCGGCAAGAATACTGTCGGAATTGAGGGAAAAGAATACCGGCATACTATTTCTAAGGCTTTGGCTGTCCACTTCGGGAAATGATAGGGACCACACGCCAGGACGGGCTCAGTGCCACCGCCTCCGACAGAACTCCGGTCGGGACGTAGGCCGACCCTGTGGCTGCCATTGACAGTAATGGACCGTGCCGTTTTTCTGCCAACAACAGGGGTGGCGGTAGGTCGGCGCCTAACCGCCGCCTGCCGGACGTCCCGATGGTGCCTCCTCCATGGAGATAGTATACTCTCTCTGGTAATTTCTTCAACGTGTTTACCGTTCCCAGCCGATTCTTTTCTCCCGGTTTGCCCATGACCGGCGGTCGGGGGCCGGGAGCGCCCGGCGTGGCCGGCTATTCGGTGGCTGGCGCAGGTGGCCCTGGTTGCATTCACCGGCAACTTCCGGTAGAGTAGTCTCCGTCCGTTGCCGATGGCAACGGGAAATTCTTTTTGTATGGTGGGTCGGGAAAGGCACGGCTATGGCAGCAACGGCGGAAAACGGCGAGAAGAAACGAATTCTCACGGGCGATCGGCCTACCGGTCGCTTGCACCTGGGGCACTATGTCGGTTCGTTGAAATCCCGGGTGACCTTGCAACATCAGTACGATACCACGCTCATCGTCGCCGATCTCCATATGCTCACCACCAAGCCGAACCGCGAGGCCATCGCCGCCATAAGCGAGAATGCCCGGGGGCTGGTTCTGGATTACCTCGCCGCCGGAATCGATCCGGATATCACCACCATCTATCTGCAATCGGCGGTCCGTGAAACCTACGAGCTCAACCTGATCCTGGAAATGCTGATCACCGTCAATCGCCTGACCCGGGTCCCCAGCCTCAAGGACATGGCCCGGGCCGCCAACCTCTCGGACGAGGAGATGCCCTTTGGTCTCCTTGGGTATCCCGTGCTCCAGGCGGCGGACATCCTCCTGCCCCGGGCCCACCTGGTGCCGGTGGGCAAGGACAATGAATCCCATGTGGAAGTCACTCGGGAGCTCGCGCGGCGTTTCAACGTCCTCTATGGCGAGGTTTTTCCGATTCCCGAAGTCTTGATCGGCGAAGTCCCGACCCTTCTGGGCACCGACGGTCAGGGTAAAATGTCCAAATCCCTCGGCAATACGATTTACCTCTCCGACGACGAGAAAACGGTGAACAAGAAGGTTCGGGGCATGTACACCGATCCCAAACGCATCCATGCCGACATTCCCGGCACCGTCGAGGGCAATCCCGTATTCCAGTATCACGATGCCTTCAATCCGGATAAGGCACAGGTGGAAGATTTCAAACAGCGCTACCGGGCGGGAAAAATTGGCGACGTGGAGATCAAGGACGCCCTGGCCAAAGCCATCAATGCTTTCCTTAACCCCATGCGCGAACGCTACCGGCAGTACGAGGCGGACACCGGTTTTGTCGATCAGGTGATCCTGGACGGTACCGAAAAGATGCGCGCCGCCGCCGCCGCCACCATGAAGGAAGTTCGGTCGGCGATGGGCTTGTCGGGCGCCCTCAACCGCATCGGCCGGGCGGCGGAACGCCGTCGCAAGCGGCTGGCGGCGGAAGCCGGGTGACGCGAGTGGTGGTATCCGAAGGACGTTCTGGCCCGGCGCGGTATAGAATCTAAGTATTGGTCGACAGGAAATCGTGTCTCGTTTCTCTGCGAAAGAGGGTATACCATGTGCGGAATTGTTGCTGCCATCGGCTTGCCCAATGCTCCCCGCGCCGTCATCAATGGCCTCTACGCCCTGGAATACCGGGGCTATGACTCGGCCGGAGTGGCCTGGCCCGGGGCGGGGTGCCTCCATGTTCGTCGGGCGCCGGGTCGGGTGGCGGATCTGGAAAAAATTCTCGACGCCGGCTGCGACGGCCCGACCGCCGCCATGGGCCATACCCGCTGGGCCACCCATGGCCCGCCCTCGGAACAAAACGCCCACCCGCACCTGTCGGGCGACGGCCGGGTGGCGGTGGTGCACAACGGCATTATCGATAATTTTGCCGCCCTGAAAGCCGAATTGTCGGCCGAGGGCGTTTCCTTCCACTCCGATACCGATACGGAAGTCGTGGCCAACCTGATCGCCAAACACTTTGCCGGCGACCTGGTGGCGGCGGTGGAAGCGGTTCTGCCGCAACTGGACGGAACCTATGCCATCACCGTCATGTGCCATGAGTCGCCGGAAGTATTGGTGGCGGCCCGCCGCGGCAGCCCGCTGGCGGTGGGCGTCGGCGACGGATTCAATCTGGCCGCATCCGACGCCGTTCCCATCATCCCCCATACCAGAAACGTGGTGTTTCTGGAAGACGGTCAGGTGGCCGTGATCACGCCGACCGGCTGCGAAATTCGCAGCGGCGGGCAACCGGTGGACTATACCTGTACCGAGATCACCTGGTCCCTTGAGGCGGCGCAGAAGGACGGGTACGACCATTTCATGGTCAAGGAGATCTACGAACAACCCACCGTGCTGGAAAACATGTTCCGGAACCGCCTGCGCCTGCCACCGGCCGCCGACGCCGATCCCGAATTTCTCCTCGAGGGTATCGATCTTTCGGACGAGTATTTCCGCGGGGTATCGCGAATCGTCATGCTGGCGCAGGGTACGGCCTATAACGCCTGCATGGTTGGCCGCAACATCCTCGAGCGCACCACCAAGATCCCGTCCTATCCGGAGTACGCTGCCGATTTCCGCTACCGCGATCCCATTCTTGACCCGACGGTTCTGGTGATCGCTGTCACCCAATCCGGCGAAACCATGGACACCTTGCACGCGGTGCGGTTGGCGCGGGAATCGGGCTGTAAGGTGGTGGCGCTGGTGAACGTGGTGGGGAGCTCTATCGCTCGCGAGGCGGACGGGGTTTTCTACCTGAATTGCGGCCCGGAAATTGGCGTTGCCAGCACCAAGGCCTTTACCGCCATGATCGCCGGGTTGTATTTTCTCGCCCTCGCCATCGGCAAAATTCGCGGTTCCATCAGCCGCAACGATCTCCGCCGCCGGGTGCTGGATCTCATGGGGATCGGGTATCGGCGCCAGGGTGTCCTGGCCACCGAGCCGGCGGTCAAAGAGATTGCGCTGAAATACAA
>JAJBSZ010000350.1 GCA_020861125.1 Planctomycetota bacterium
GGGGATCCGTACCCTGGCTGCGGCGGCGGGTGAAATGGACCCGGCCCTTTTGAAGGCCGCCTTCATATTTCTCCTGGTGGGCTACGGCGCCAAGATGGGCCTGGTGCCGATGCACAACTGGCTGCCGGACGCCCACAGCGAATCGCCGTCGCCGGTGTCGGCCCTGCTGTCCGGCACGCTCCTCAATGGCGCGTTCCTCGCCATCCTCCGTGCCGCCGACATCATGCAGTCGGGCGGTCTGGACGCCTTCGCCAACGATCTCCTCCGGTTATTCGGCCTGCTGTCGATGGGCGTGGCCGGAGCCTTCATGCTCGGGCAAAAGGATTTCAAACGGCTGTTGGCCTATTCCTCGGTGGAGCACATGGGTATCCTCGCCTTTGGCGCCGGTCTCGGCGGCGCCGGCATCTGGGCGGCACTGCTCCATGCCGTCAACCACACCTTTGTCAAGGGCTGTCTGTTCCTTACCGCCGGCAATATCATGTTCCGGTACCACGCCAAATCCATCCTGACGGTGCGCGGGGTGCGGCGCGCCATGCCGCTCAATGGCGCCCTGTGGCTGGCGGGTTTCCTCGCCATTTGCGGCCTGCCGCCCTTCGGGCTGTTTCTGTCGGAACTGGCCATTTTCCTCCAGGCGGTCGCGGCCGGACGGCTCGTTGCGGGCGTCCTGTACCTCCTGTTCCTGGCGGTGGTGTTTGTAGGTATGCTGACGGCGTTTCTCGCCATGCTGCGGGGTGAACCGCCGCACTTGGCCGAAGGGGAAGCGTCCGAGTCCTGGTCCATGGCTCTCCCGGCGCTGGCGGCATTGGCTGTGTCCCTGATTCTGGGGCTGGGAGTGCCGGCGTTCCTGGGCCACACTCTCACGGAAGCCGCGACCATCGTCGATCAACTGTTCACGGCCATGCCGGGGGTGAAGCCATGACCACGTCAGTGCTCGTCCCTAACGGGTCCGCCTGTGCGCTCGACCGGGTGCCGGTGGTGGCGTTTGCCGCCTTCCGTTCTCTGGTGCTGGAAAAGGTCGCCGGCGGCGGCCACCTCGCCGCGCTGTTTGCCCTGCCCCGGCACGATAGCATGCGGCTGCTGGCCGTGCTTTCCTGTCCGGATGAAGGCGGGCTGGCGCTGGCCATGACCACGGTGGGCGACTCCTATCCGTCCCTTACGCCCGAGTGCACCGAAGCGCATCTGTTTGAACGGGAAATCGCGGAAACGTGGGGCATCGTGCCGGTGGGCCATCCCTGGCTCAAGCCGGTTCGGTTCCTGCCGCTGGACGAGGACCGGCGCCGTCGGTTGCCGTCGTCCTTCGCGGCGGCGGCGCCGGCGGTGACGGAATTCTTTCAGGTCGAAGGCGACGAGGTGCACGAGGTGGCGGTGGGACCGGTGCACGCCGGCGTGATCGAACCGGGGCATTTCCGCTTCCAGTGTCATGGCGAACGGGTGCTGCACCTGGAGATCGCCCTGGGGTTTCAGCACCGGGGCATCGAGGCGGCTCTGCGGGGCGGACCGGACAGCCGGACCCGGCATTTCTTGGAGACCGCCGCCGGCGATACCACCTGCGGCCACGGTCTTGCCTATGCCATGAACATCGAGGCGCTGGCCGGGCTCGAGGTCGCGCCCGAGGCGGACCGGGTGCGGGCCATCGGTTTGGAACTGGAGCGCATCGCCAACCATGTGGGCGATCTCGGGGCGCTGGCGGGTGACGTCGGCTTTTTGCCCACGGCCAGCTATTGCGGCCGGTTGCGGGGGGATATTCTCAACCTGACCGCTCAGGTATGCGGCAACCGGTTCGGGCGCGGGCTGGTGTTGCCCGGCGGGGTGGGATACGGAATTGACGCCGGCCTGGCGGCGACGCTGCGCGAACGGCTGGGGACGGCGATGCGGGATATCGACGGGGCGCTGGCTCTGTTATTCGATCGGCCGGGCATTCTGGCGCGGCTCGAGGATTTGGGGGTGGTGAACCGTCGAACAGCCGATCGGTTGGGCCTGGTGGGGCCGGCGGCACGGGCGAGCGGGCTGGAGGTGGATGTGCGGCTCGACCTGCCGTTCGGGGTGTATTCGGCCGAGAGTTTTGTCCTGCCGTTGGGCCGGCGCGGTGATGTGATGGACCGGGCGCGGCAGCGGCGGGCGGAGATTGGCGTGTCGGCCGGGCTGGTGGATGGCTGGTTGGCGGAAGCGTGTGACGCGCGGCCGGTGGCGGCCCAGGCCGTGCCGGTGTTGCGGCCGGAGGCAGTGGCGGTATCGCTCACCGAGGGCTGGCGCGGGCAGATCTGTCAGGTGGCGGTGACCGGCGCGGATGGCCGGTTTGTTACCTACAAGGTGGTGGACCCGTCGTTCCATAATTGGACCGGTTTGGCGATGGCGTTGCGGTCGGAGTCCATTTCCGACTTCCCCATCTGCAACAAGAGCTTCAACCTCTCCTATTGCGGTCACGATCTGTAACCGTATCCTTGAATGGCCGGGCGGTACCCGCCCGCACCAGCGGGCTTACTGGTCCAGCGGAACGCTGGTCGCGGGGTTCGGGGGCGCGACTAGCCCCCGAGTCATTAATTAATGCCGCGCGGAAAAAAGGTGCGGCAGAACCTCCGGAAAGGCGCGGCAAGTACGGCGACACCGCGCGGCTTCCGCATCGCGAGCAAGAGCGCAGCTACTTGCGAGCGGCTGGCTGCACCCCGGTCCGGCGATACTTTTCCGCTCCGTTTGCCGCGCGCACATCGCTTCGCTCGTGCTTGCGATGCGGAAGCCGCGCGGATTTGCCCGTTTGGGAGGCTTCTCGGAAGCAGCAGCCGGCTTTGTTTTCCGCGCGGCATTGATTAATGACTCGGGGGCTGGTCGCGCCCCCGAACCCCGCGACCAGCGTTCCGCTGGACCAGTACACCCGTTGGTGCGGGGTGTGTACGGCTTCGCAATCCTTTGGCTACAAGGAGACGCCCATGGCGCCACCGCGCACCGATATCGCCAGTCTCGTCCACCGCCTCGTCGACACCTGCGCCGACAACATGGCGGTCAACCACGTCGAAGGCCACGACCTACCGGACAAAGCTTCGGTCGAACGAGTCCTCGACCTGCTCCTGGCCGTGCTCTTCCCCGGGTACATCCAAGGCAAGGCGGTGTCGCCGGCCAGCCTGCCCTACTACTTCGGTGACCTCCTGGTCCGCATCGCCCAAGAACTCACCAGCCAGGTGGAACGCGCCTTCGCCTACGACTGCCGCCTCCGCCACGCCCAGGAGTGCCAGGCCTGCGATCGCGCCCAGGCCGCCGTCGCCACCCTTATGGACCGCCTGCCCGACTTGCGCCAGATGCTCAAAGAGGACGTTCAGGCCGCCTACGACCACGACCCGGCGGCGGAAAGCCTCGACGTCATCCTCTTCTGCTACCCGGGCATCGAAGCCATCGCCAGCCAGCGCCTGGCCCATGTCCTCTATGAACAGGACGTTCCCATCATCCCCCGCATGTGGACGGAACGCGCCCATTCCCGCACCGGTATCGACATAAACCCGGGCGCCCGCATCGGCCGACGATTCTTCATAGACCACGGCACCGGCGTGGTGGTGGGGGAAAGCACCGTCATCGGCGACAACGTCAGCCTCTACCAGGGCGTGACCCTCGGCGCCCTTTCCCCCAGCAAAGGCCAGAGCCTGCGATCCGTGAAACGCCACCCCACCATCGAGGACGACGTGATTATCTACGCCGGCGCCACCATCCTCGGCGGCGACACGGTCATCGGCCAAGGATCCACCATCGGCGGCAGCGTCTGGCTCACCGAATCGGTGCCACCCGGCAGCCGGGTGATGATGGCCGTGTCCGACCTGGTGGTGAAAAAACTCGCCAGCCGTTCCGAACGTCTGGCCGCCCGCGCCATCCGGAGCCACTGATGCATATCGGCTTTACCTACGACCTGAAGGACGATTACCTCAAGGACGGCCTGGATCCCGTCGACGCCGCCGAATTCGACAAGCCGGAAACGATCGACGGCATCGCCGCCGCTCTCACCAGCCTCGGCCATACGGTGGACCGCATCGGCCGGTTGGACGATCTGGTGCAACGCCTCGCCGCCGGCGGGCGGTGGGATCTTCTCTTCAATATCGCCGAAGGATTGCGCGGCGCCGCCCGGGAATCGCAGGTCCCGGCCCTGGCGGAAGCCTACGGCATTCCGGCGGTGTTTGGCGATTCCCTCTGCCTCGCCGTTTGTCTCCACAAAGCCCACGCCAAGAGCGTGGTGGCGGCGGCCGGGGTACCGACCCCCGCCTTCGCCGTCATCCGCGACGCCGACCGGGACTGCCCGGCTGTCGAACTCCGGTATCCGCTCTTTGCCAAACCGGTGGCCGAGGGCACCGGAAAGGGGATTTCAGCTGCGGGCAAGGTGACTACACTGGAGGCGCTCCGTGCGGTGAGCCGGGATCTCCTGCAGCGCTTCCGACAACCGGTGCTGGTGGAGGAATACCTGCCCGGCCGGGAGTTCACCGTCGGAATTGTCGGCACCGGCGCCGCGGCGCGGGTTCTGGGGGTAATGGCGGTGGAACTGCTGGCCAACGCCGAACCGGAAATTTACAGCTATGAAAACAAGGACAACTACGAGGACCGCGTCCGCTACCGGCTGGCCGATCCCGGACCGGTCGCCGAGGCGGCGGCCGAGTTGTCCCTCCGGGCCTACCGCGCCCTCGACTGCCGCGATGCCGGCCGGGTGGACGTGCGCTGCGACGCCCACGGCCAACCGCAGTTCATGGAGATCAACCCGCTGGCCGGACTCAATCCCGAGCATTCCGATTTGCCCATTCTCTGCCGCCTGCTGGATATCCCCTACCAACGGCTGATCGCCGACATCGTCGAGTCGGCCCGGCTGAGGATCCGCCATGACGGCTGACCGCACCGCACTGCCCGCTTCCGTCGCCGTCCTCTACGACGAACAAGCCCTGACCGGCGATGCCGCCAGCCAGGACGTCCTGACGCAGATGGCGGCGGTGGAGGACTCGCTCCGGCGGCTGGGAATCCATTCCACCCGCCTGCCGGTAACCCTCGATCTCCGCGCCGGCAAGAACCGGCTCCTGGCCCTACGTCCGGACGCGGTGGTCAACCTGGTGGAGTCACTGGACGGATCCGACCGGCTCCAGACCCTGGTGCCGCTGGTGCTGGAAGACTGGGGCATTCCGTTCACCGGCAGCGGCTCCGCCGCCATGCTCCTGTCGAATCACAAGCTGGAAGCGAAAAAAACCCTGGCCGCCGCCGGCCTGCCGGTGGCGGCTGCCGCCTGGCTGGCTCCGGACGGAAGCCTCCGGCTGTTTCCGGAGGCCTCCGGCTGGCGAGGAGACGCCATCGTCAAGCCGGTGGAAACCCACGCCTCCCTGCATATGGACGACGCATCGGTGTTGCGGGCACCCGCCACGGCGGCCGTGGTCGATCGGTTGCGCGAAGAAAGGCGACGCCACGGCATCGAATTTTTCGCCGAAGCCTACATCGAGGGACGGGAGTTCAACTTGTCGGTGGTGGAGGCGGGTGAAAACGGGCTAACGGTGCTGCCGCCGGCGGAGATTCGGTTCGACGGCCTGCCCGCCGGCAAGCCGCGCATCGTCGGCTATGCCGCTAAATGGGACGAGGACTCACCCGAGTACCAGGGAACCGTGCGCTCCTTTAGGCTCGGTCCGGAAGACGGCCCGCTGACAGCCGAACTGTCCGACCTGACCCTGGCCGCCTGGTCGGTCCTCGGCCTGGCCGGCTACGGCCGCATCGATTTCCGGGTGGACGCCTCCGGCCGGCCCTTCATTCTCGAGGCAAACGCCAACCCGTGCCTCAGCCCCGACGCCGGCCTGGCGGCGGCAGTGGAGGAGGCCGGTCATGAATTTGACTGGCTGGTGGCGGCGATGTTGCGGGCGACGATGGTCCCATCCGTGGGAGCCGTCGGTAGTCGCTCATCGGTTGGTTAGCCGCGCAGGATAAGCGGACCGCGGTCGGCGCCGACATGGCAGTAAAATGAGTGTTTACCTAGGGGGCAGTGACGTCCGCTCACCATAGGGAAGTAACACCATTTTAAGGTTGCACTCGCTGTGAATGACAGTATTAATATAGCTGTATGGACCAACAACACTGGGAGGTGGGAAATGATTACGGAATTGGAATATTCACTCTCTTTTCCGGAAATCCAACGGATGCATAGCGATCTCCTTTCGGTTTCTAAACCTCAGGCTGCATCGTTCGGAATTCATCCGGAAACAATTACTATTTATTCGTCCTTAAAACCAGCCTATATCGTTTCCTTTACCAATTCCAATATTCCTATGGAATAGACGATGCCGAATTGGACGAAAGTTCTTGAGGAAATAAAGGCCTGCCCAAGCCAACCATCGTCGCTGGATGTAGTGCGGCGAAAATATTTCCAGAAATATCATGAAATGACGGGGCGAAATGCTATTGCCTATTATTCGGGTTGGCTGGTGGTGGGCGCCTGCGCCGGAGTGGACGTTAATGATATGGACACAAACGGTTTCATGAACGCCATTCATGGTATGGATTGTTCCAAAGGGTTGGATATTATATTGCATACACCCGGAGGCGCCATCGCTGCCGCCGAACATCTGGTTACCTACCTCCGGGCGAAGTTTGGCTCTGACATCAAGGCTGTCGTTCCGCAAATAGCTATGTCCGCCGGTACAATGATTGCGTGTTCCTGCCGGTCCATAGTTATGGGAAAGCAAAGTGCGCTAGGACCGATTGATCCACAGATCAATGGAGTACCGGCGAAAGGTGTTGTCGAGGAATTTTTGAAAGCCATAGAGGAGGCTCGTGAAAATCCCGAATCAATACCAATGTGGCAAACCATCATAAGTAAATACCATCCGACCTTCATTGATTCATGCCAGAAGGCATGGAACCGTTCCTTGCGCATGGTAAAGCAGTGGTTGACCGAAAATATGCTTGCCGGCAAGCCGGAATCTTTTATTGACGGCGTAGTGAATAATCTTGCCACCATCGGTCATGACGGCGGCCACGACGTCCATATATCCCAGAGGCACGCGGTTGATCTCGGACTGGTGGTCGAATCCATGGAAGACAACCAGGAGTACCAGGATTTACTGCTCACTCTCCACCATTGCTTCATTCACACCATGGAGAAATCTTTTTTTCTTAAGGCCATCGAAAACCATAATGGCGTTGCCACCTTTTACCGTGCGGTTCCACAAAAATCATAAGTTGCCACACTCCACCGTAACCTAGCGTAGGCAAAACAGGAGGTGGCCGTTTCCTTATAACTACCGCCCTTCCCCGCAGGCCTGCCGGACCTTGCTGAATACCGCCGCTGCGCCGGCGGCGAGGAAGTTGAAGTCGCTGCCCACGCTCAGGAAATCCACGCCGCGACCGAGCCATTCGGCGATGAGATCGTCGCCGTTGGCGCCGTAGCCGAACGATGCGCCCACCGGGACGCCAGCCCGCTTGCTCTTGGCGACGAAGGCGTCGAACACCCGCTGCACCTCCGGATCGGACAACTGCGTCAGCTTGCCCATGGAGCCGCTCAGGTCCATCGGGCCACAGACCAGGGCGTCGATGCCGGGCACGGCCAGAATCTCCTCCAGGTGCTCCACCGCCCGGTAGTCCTCGATCTGGGGGATGCACCAGACCTTTTTGCTCTCCCGCTCCACCCATTCGCCGGTTGGAATGCGGCCGTAGCCGGTGGCCCGCTGCGGGCCGTAGCCGCGCACGCCGTCCGGTGGATAGCGCACCGCCGCTACCGCCAGGCGCGCTTCACTGGCGTCGCGCACATTCGGGAAGATGATGCCGTCCGGTCCCATCTCCAAGATGGCTTTGGCCTGCACCGGATCGCAGCAGGGGATCCGCACCAAAACCGCCGCTTCGGTGAGGTGGGCCGCCATGATCATCAGGTTCAACTCCTTACGGTCGATTGCCGAATGCTCAACGTCGATCCACAGGAAGTCGAAGCCCTGCATGCCGAAAATCTCGGGAATGACTGGTTCGGCGATCTGGCAGTGGGTACCGACGAACACCTCGCCCCGATCGAACTTGGCTCGCAACGCTTCGCTGCGCATGGGAATTCCTTTCTGTCTTCGGAATCGCCGGGCCGACCGGTCCGGTGGGTGAAGGATTTAGATACGGTGTTCAACGGATGCACGGCCGCCATGGCGGCGGGCGAAGCCTGGCTATCGGCCTGGCACGGCCGGAATAAGGGTTGCAAAAGTCGAGCGATCGGGGAAGATCCGTGGTCCGGGAGGAAAACTGGAGGCGGCGACCAGAGTCGAACTGGTGAATGATGGTTTTGCAAACCATTGCCTTACCACTTGGCTACGCCGCCCTGAAATCACGCGGAAACTGCCGGAAAGGTGAAAACGGTAGCATATGGAAACCCTCGGTCCCGTCAAGGAAAAACCGCCCGTAAACGGCAAGCTCCCCTGGGAATCGGACGATGCCGACGACCGGCCCGGTTTCCAAATCCGGGATCTCCTGCGCTTTTTTGCGGTGGACGTCATCCTCATCATGTTTATCCGCCTGCTTCTCGGCATGGGATTCTTTCCCGATGTGGACACGTACGTCGCCGGTATCCTCACCGGCAAGGTGGTTCTCCTCCTGTACCTCGTCTGGTTGGTGCGGCACCGCAACAACGCCTGGCGCGAGGCCGGCGCCAGCAGCGCCGGTCGGCCCTGGGCCTGGCCCGTGTGCATCGTCGGCTATGCCGCCGTTTTCCCCCTCCTCATCCACCTCGAGGCCATCAACCGCGTGATCCTGCAAACCCTGTACGAATGGGCGGACATGGTCTACCGGCCGCAGCCCCAGGACGTCATCATCCTCATCTTCGAGGACATCCTCGCCACGCCCATGCGCGGGGTTTTGATCCTGTTCACGGTGGCGGTCGGTCCGGCCATGGAAGAGCTGGCCTTTCGCGGCCTGGGGATGGACGCCTTCCGCCGGGCCCGGGGCACGGTGTGGGCCGTGATCTGGACGAGCCTGCTCTTCGGATTGTACCACTTCAGTCTGGATTTGTTGATACCCCTGACCGCCTTGGGAGCAATATTTGCCGCGGCGCGGCTGGTGTCCCGGTCGCTGTGGTGCGGGGTGATGGTGCATTGCCTGCACAATACCGTCACCCTGCTTCTCATGGCACGGGAGATCAACGGCTTCGGCGCCGACTGGTGGTAAAAAAAACCGCTTTTCGGCGAAGGTCCGGCCATGGTTTTTTATACCCTTTTATATGGACAAGAAACCCGTCTGCCGGTACTATGACCCTCCGCGGAACCGCCGTTTCGGCTCGGCCGGAACGGCGTCGTGATTGTATGGTTGCCAGAAGGGCTGTGGTCAGCCCCGGGGGCCCGATGCCGTCGGGAAAACGAGAGTATCCGCCTGAAATTTGCTGGCGGTAGGTCGTCGCGTCGGTCCCGGTGCGATGGTTACGAAGTTGCGCCGGAACGGATTGCTAACACCGCCTCTGTCCACCGCCCGGTGGCGGCGGCACCGGCGGGAGTAGCTCCTGTGCCAAGGCTACCGGCATTAATTACCGTCTGAGGCCGCCCCGGCGGTGCGGGGTGAAGGGAAACGTATGAATCTCAACAAGCTTCGCCATGCCAACATTACCGGCACCGGGAGTTATCTGCCGGAAAAGCGGATCACGAATTTCGACCTCGAGAAGATGGTGGAAACCACGGACGAATGGATCCGGCAGCGGACCGGCATCGTCGAGCGGCGCATGGCGGCGCCCGATCAGGCCACCAGCGACCTCGCCTTCGAGGCTGCCCAACGGGCCATCGCCGACGCCGGACTCCAGCCCACGGACATCGACCAAATCATCGTCGCCACCGTCACCCCGGACACCGCCTTCCCGGCCACCGCCTGCCGGCTGCAGGATCGCCTGGGCTGCCGGCAGATCCCGGCTTTCGACCTCTCCGCCGCCTGCTCCGGCTACATCTACGGTTTGGCCGTGGCCCGCACCGCCATCGCCGCCGGTACGGCCGAGCATGTCCTGGTGGTGGGTGCCGAGACCCTGACCCGTTTCACCGACTACACCGACCGCGGAACCTGCATCCTCTTTGGCGACGGCGCCGGCGCCACCGTCCTGTCCCGGGTTGACCCGTCGGACATCGGCATCATCGACACCCATTTTGCCGCCGACGGTTCGGGCGGCGACCTGATGATCCTGCCCGGCGGCGGCTCCCGCAACCCGCCGTCCGAGGCGATGCTGGCGGAGCGCCTGAACTTCATCAACATGAAGGGCCGGGCGGTGTACAAGAACGCCATTTCCAAGATCGTCAAGCTGGTGACCGAATCGCTGCACCGCTGTAACCTCACCATGGACGATGTCAATCTGATCATCCCGCACCAGATGAACGCCCGGATCATCGAAAGCGCGGCCAAGCATCTGGAAATCCCGCTGGAACGGATTTTCATCAACATCGATCGCTACGGCAACACCTCCGCCGCCACCGTTCCCATCGCCATCGACGAGGCCAAGCGCGAAGGCCGGCTGAAGAAGGGCGATCTGGTGGCGCTGGTGGCCTTCGGCGGTGGTATGACCTGGGCCTCCGCCCTTCTGAGATGGTAGGAATGGACAAGCGGCTGCGCGAGATCAGCGGTAAAGTGGATCGGAGCGAACTTTCCGCCCTGCTTCGCCTCATGGGCGAAAAGGTGGATCCGTCCCTCTTGCAGTTCCTCCTGCAGCAGGGCCGGCAGTTTTTGGAAAGCGTGGGGTCGTCCGAAGCGCCGCCCGAAGGCGATGCCAAATGGCAGTATCCGGTGGTGGGTCGGGAGATCCCGGACGGGGCGTCGATCCTCGACCTCGGCTGCGGCGAGGGCCGGTTGCTGGCCTGGCTGGCCCGGGAGAAAAATGCCCGCGTCCAGGGGGTGGAGCTGGATGCCGACCAGGTGGCCATCTGCGTCGAAAAAGGCATCCCGGTAATCCAGACGGACCTCGATCTCGGGCTCAAGGTGTTTCCCGACAAGTGCTTCGACTACGTCATCCTCGAAGAAACCCTGCAGACCCTGCGCCACCCGGACGGCATCATCGCCGAAATGCGGCGGGTGGGCCGGCGCGGCATCGTCACCTTCCCCAACTTCGGTTACTGGCGGGTCCGGCTGGACCTGGCGGTCCGGGGCCGGATGCCGGTTACCGGCTGGCTGCCCCACCGCTGGTACGAAACCCCCAACATCCACCTCTTTTCCATCCAGGACTTCATCGATTACGCCAATGAAATCGGCATGAAACTGCTTTCCGTCCATGTGCTGGAGAGCGGTGACAGCCGGCCGTACCGCCGGGGAGACAACCTCTACGCCGAGGAGGCGCTGGTCCTGTTCGAATAGCCTGGTGAAAATTTCTTGGAAGGTCGGAGGCGGCTTGCGGTATACTGGTCGCCCGGTGCGCCGCCGTCGTGACGGCGGCGGTTAGCTGTTTCCGCAGCGAGACTTGGAGATCGGCGTGCGCATCTATTTCGCGGCGTCCCTGTTCACCCAGGTGGAACGCAAGTGGAACCGCATGGTGGCGGAAGCGTTGCGGCTGGCCTGGCCGGAACTGACCGTGGTGTTGCCGCAGGATTTCAAGCCCTCCGGTACCTACAACCACAGCCGGCACTACGGGTCCCTGTTCCGGATGTGCGTGTCTGGAATTGACACCGCCGACGCCGTCCTGGCCATCCTGGACGGGGCGGAGGTGGATTCCGGAGTGGCGTGGGAGGTGGGGTATGCCTATGCC
>JAJBSZ010000079.1 GCA_020861125.1 Planctomycetota bacterium
AGGGTTTCAGCTAACCAGTACTAATTGGCCGTTCGGCTTGATCGCAACACTCGCGCTCTCCGTAACCGGGGGGTGTGGGTTGTTTGCTGATTTGCAAATGGCATGGAGTTGAGCAATCAATTCTTTGCCAAGCGCTGGAAACGCAACCAATCGCCTGCTATTCATCTTATATTCGTCGTCGCAGTTGTTTTGCGTCGGCATGGTTTTTCCTGGTGGCTGTAGCGGAGGGGTCACGCCTGTTCCCATTCCGAACACAGAAGCTAAGCCCTCCAGCGCCGATGGTACTGGCAACGGGAGAGTAGGTCGCCGCCGGGGTCTATTTCCACAACCCTCACTTCTTCGGAAGTGAGGGTTTTTTTATTGGATTCTGAAAAAGTACATGTATAATGAATACTTCTTCACTTGCAATGTCTGGCAGTGAATGGAGCATCGTATGGTGGTTCTCCTGATTTTGTTTGCCGGCGCCGTCCTCCTCCGCCGCTGGGCTCTGGCCATACCAGTCATCCTGGCCGCCGACAGTTCGGTAGAGGAACGAATCGGTCGCCTGGTCGGCAAGACGTTCACGGTAGTATTCGCCAGTATATTCGGCGCTGCCGTCCTGGGCGCATTTTCCAACCCCTTGGGGTTGTACTACCTTATTACCGGTGGGTTATTTGTGCTGGCAACCGTGCTGGAAGTCCTCGCCAAGGGCCGGTGGGGAATCCCGCGCGGCTGGATATATGTCCTGGGGGTGGGCATATTCGTCGTGATTGCCGCCGTGGCCGATTACGATCCGGACCTGCGGGTGACCACGACGGAATACTTTGAGTCGCGCCACTCCTCGGATGCTTGGCAAATCCCGGCAAAACCGGTTTTTCTTGACGAAGAACCGAGCTATGCGGGCGCCCATGGGCTGCCGAGACTGGATGGTGCCACCTCGCTTTCCGGGCTGATGCGGGCGGTGGCCGGCACGGTCGGCGATGATCGGAATGTCGATATCGACTTTTACCGGACCGCCGAAGCCTATGAAAATTTGATGCATGACCGATGCGATGTGGTGTTCGCCTTTAATCCCTCCACGGAGGAACTGGCGGCGGCGGAGGCGGCGGGCCGATCCTTTATCCTGACGCCGATCGGCCGGGAAGGATTTGTGTTTTTCGTCAACCGGGAGAATCCTGTCCGAAACCTGACGGTAGAGCAGCTTCGCGGCATCTATTCGGGAAAGATTCGGAGCTGGCGGGATCTTGGCGGGAACAATGAGTCCATTATCGCCTTCCAGCGGCGGAAAAACAGCGGCAGCCAGAGCCGCATGGAACGGTTCATGGCGGATGCACCGCTGATGAAACCGCCACACGGGTACATGATCTGGGATATGGCCGGCATTGTCCGGTATGTGGCCAGTTACCACAACTACCGCTATGCCATCGGCTACTCTTTTCTGTACTATGTGGAGGCGATGATCGCCACCAGCAACATCGCGCTGCTGGCGGTAAACGGCGTGTACCCCAGTCTGGACACGGTCACAACCGGTGAATATCCCCTCATCGACGATATCTATGCCGTTACCACCGCCCATTCCGGACCCGGTACGCGGGAACTGGTCGACTGGCTCCGCTCGCCCCAGGGCCAACGGCTGGTGGTCACCAATGGTTTCGCACCGGTTGCCGCTACGAACGACTGACGGGCCGTACGGAGATGGTTGAAATGATGGAGTTTTTTGCCGTTATCGGTATCACTTGGGTGGGCGTCTGGTTGATGCGCCGTGCGTGCCAGAATCCCTATCCAGCCGATACACCGTTGCCTGCCAAGCTCTTGGGTACTGTGTGGAAACTTTTTCTCCTCGTTCTCGGTGTGCTGCTGGCCGGCTGGATCCTCGGTGAGAGTATCGGCGCCGGGTACGGAATAGCTCTGTGGGGTGCCGGATTCTTCCTGGTGTGGCTCGTTATTCTGGAGAACGTGTTCCACTGGCACCACCCGTCGTTTTCCATGGTCCGCTGGCTGGTGTATCCGGCCGTGTTGGTGGCGGTGTGGACCTACGACGCCCAGCGCCGGTTCGATCCCTCCCTTCTGGTCGTCGACGGCGAATGCCACCAGACCGCGAGGAGCTCCCGGTCGGAAGCGAAGGAAGCGCCCGTATTTCTCGAGGAACCGACCTTCGCCGGCGTCGCGGTGCCACGGATACACGGGGTAGCGTTTCACTCCGAAGGGGCCGAGAGCATCGCCACGGTGCTCCACCGCGACCCGGCTCCGGTGGGCCGAATGGGCACTCGGATTATTCTTGCATGTCTGATTTTCTCTCCGGCCGCACTTGATCTGGTTCTCGCCTTTCATCCATCGGCGGAGGTCATGGCGATGGCGGCGGAAGCCGGCCTCTCCCTGAAACTGACGCCGGTGGCCCGCACCGCCCTGCTGTTCATGGCCCATGCCGACAACCCGGTCCAGAGCCTGACGGCGGAGCAGGTGCGGGGAATATACGACGGGGCCATATCCAACTGGCAGCAGGTGGGCGGACTCGACGAAACAATCCTGGCCTTTCAGCGGCCACCGTATACTGCCAGTCAGGGCGTCATGCGGGAATTCATGCGGGAAAAGGAGTTGATGCCGCCGCCCAGCGAAACTCTCCGCTGGGGTGTGCCGGGCGTCCGGAGCCGCGTGGCTCGCTATCACAACTACCGGTCGGCTCTGGGCTACTGTTTGCTGAACTATTCCGAAGCCATGGCGCACGACAAGACCATACGGTTTCTCGCCATCGACGGGGTGTATCCGGAGAGGGAAACCATCGGCGATGGCAGCTACCCGGTGAGCCAAACAGTGTACGCCGTGACCACCGACCACTCGCGGTCCGGGACGGCCGAGGTGGTCGACTGGCTCCTTTCGCCGCAGGGCCAGCGCCTGCTGGCGGCGAACGGTTTCGCGCCGGTTGCCGATACCGCCGACTGAGGCGAACGGACCGACAACGGGAGGTCACCATGGAGCTTTGGATAATTTTCGCTGTTTTTTTTGCTGTGCCTCTGGATGATGCGCCGCGCTTTCCGGTCGCCGTGCCAGCGGGATCGATCCTTGGGCAGGCGTCAGATCGTCACCGCCTGGAAATCGGGCCTGTTGCTGGTCGGGACCGCGGTGAGTGCGTTGATCCTGCATGGCGTCGCCAGTACCGGGTATGGGCTGGGAATACTGATCACCGGTCTGCTCCTCTGGCCGCTCCTGGTTCTGGAAAACGTCTACGGCCTGCGGCACGACGCCCTGCCGACCCTGCGCTGGTTCGCCTTTCCCCTGGTGATGTTCCTGTTGGCGATACTTCACGGTGCGTACGACTATCCGGCAGCGTTGCGGGTTTGGAACCAGGAATACTGGGAGGTGCCGTCCCGGCACGTGTACGAAAACAAGCCGGAACCGCAACACTTCCCGGAGGTACAGGAGCTCGTCCTGACCGCGGTTCCCCGGATGGACGGTTCCAGCTCCCTGGCCGGCCTGTATGGCTCCGTCGGCATGTTCCTGAACAACAACGCGTATTCTTCCCTGGAATATTCCCAAACCCATGAGGCATACCTGAATCTCGTGGCCGGCCGTTGCGACATCGTCTTTGCCTTCCATCCCTCCGGGGAGGAAATGGCCGAGGCGGAACGGGCCGGTGTACCCTTCATCCTGACGCCCGTGGGACGGGAGGCGTTCGTGTTCATCAACAACGCCGCCAACCCGGTGGAGGGGTTGACGAGCGATCAGCTTCGGGCAATCTATTCCGGTGAAATCACTCGGTGGAACCAGGTGGGCGGGCTGCGGGAGAGAATTATTCCGTTCCAACGGCGGAAAACAGCGGGAGCCAAAGCCGGATGGAGCGCTTCATGGCGGGCAGTGAGTTGCTGACGCCGCCCCGGGAGCTTTCCCTGTGGGCAATGCAGGACGTCATTATTTACGTGGCGCGCTACTACAACTACCGCTCCGCCCTGGGCTACTCTATTCTCTTTTTTGTCGAAAACATGGCCCCCGACCGTGGGGTCCGCATCCTGGCCGTGGACGGGGTGCATCCGGACCTGAACACCATCGCCGACGGTAGCTACCCGCTCACCGAAGACATCTATGCCGTGACCACGAAAAACTCGCATCCCGACGCGGTAAGAGTCGTCGAGTGGCTGCGGTCGCCGCAGGGCCAGCGGCTGGTGCTGGCCAACGGCTTCGCGCCGATTATGCCGACCGAATAACCCGACGGCGCCGGACCCACCGGCATGACGGGAACAAAAAAGGGGGAGACCGGACGGTCTCCCCTTTGGGCTTGGTGGAATGGCCCGGAGCCTCAGGCGAGGCAAAAGGCCTTGTCCTGTTCCCGCCGCAGGCGGAGCAGGGTGGAGGAGTCGGGAATGGTGACGTCCCCGAGGGTGATGGTCTTGCCGGCCGGGATGTCGCGGGCCACGGTCATGTTGCTCAGCAGGTAGAAGGGCAGCGGCGCGTCGTCGCCTAGAGGCGTGGCGTCGCTGATGAAGGCCTCGACCACGTCGATGCTGTGGTGGTGGCCGCCCATCCGGAGTTCCTCGCCCTTTTTCAGGTCGCAGGTGGCGCGGCCGTGCAGGTCGCAGACCGGGCGCAGGTTGTCGCCGCCGGTGGCGTGGCCCATGATCGCCGCCGCCAGGACCGAAGTGCCGGACTCGACGCCCAACAGGTGCTGCGGAATATACAGGGCGGCGTATTTGCCGTTGCGGCTCACCGGATGGCCCTTGGCTTCGAGAACCTTCCAGCTTTTCTGGTCCTGGCATTCCACGATGATGAACTCGCCGCCGGCCATGCTCACCTCGTCCGGCCGGCGCAGGCAGTTGAAGATGTCCAGGCTGCCCGACACGTCTAAGAGGCCGCCATCCGCCTTGGGGCAGAACATGTCGGGCATTTCCAGCATGCGGGCGACGGGCGCGTGGAAGGTGGGCCGGTCGGGCTTGAGGCCGGTGGCATTGGCAACCACGGTCATCTCGCACATGTCGGCGACGGAACGCATGGCCAGCCCCGGCAGCATGGCGGCGCGGGCCGCAGCCACCTCCCCGACCGGCCGGTCCCCCAACAGCCACTGGGCGTCCATACCAGGTGTGTCGACACTCTTTTTCTGGCCGGGACAGTCCAGGCGCTTGGCCGCCGGGTCGTAGATAAAATCGTATTCGCTCGACTTGCCGGCGCCGACGATGCGGAGGCCCAGGGCACGGCCCCAGCTGATCAGGCCGATGAGCATGCTCGGCTGGTCGCCGTCGCCGGTGGTGTACACGACGCCCTTTTCCTTGGCTTTTTTCCCGAGCAACGGGCCGATCACCGAATCCGTCTCCTTAGACACCATCACCACGTGCATGCCCCGGGCGATGGCTTCCTCGGCTGCGGCGGCGCTGGGTTCGGGCGCGCCGCTGCTCTCCACCAGTACCTCCAGCGGCACCTTGGCCAGTTTGGAAAAGGTGTCGACAACAACGAACTTGCCCTCGGCGTGGGCCTGGGCCGCCTCGTCGGCGGTGGCGCAGATACGGATCTGGGATTCCGGAATGCCCGCGCCCAGGTAAGCATCCACCGCCCGCCCCACGGTGCGGGTGCATACCGCCGGCACGGTCATATGGGGCATGTTCTGGGCCTGGAAAATGAACGAGGCCCCGAATTCACCGGCCCCCATCAGGCAGGCGCGGACCGGTTGGTCGGCGGGACGTCGGAACAGACTCTGGTAATACATGCTGCCTCCTTATCAAGAAATTGGTGAAAAACATCAATTGGATTGTTCTTTTTCCCCGGTGGCGACCAGGGCCGGATCGGCGTCGCACCGCACCACCCGACCCGCCTGGACCACGGCGCCCACCCGGCGAAGGCTGTCGATGTCGCGGAGGGGATTGCCAGCCACCGCCACCAGGTCGGCGGCATAGCCGGCGGCCAGGGCGCCCACCGTATCGCCGATGCCACAGAGGTCGGCGGCATTGGTGGTGATGCCCGCCAGCACATCCTTGTTGGCTGCGCCGAGGGCGGCGATGTGGCAGGCTTCGCCGGCCAATCCGGTATGGAGCGCGTCGGTGCCGATGCCGAATTTCAGGCCGGCGCGGATGGCGTTCCGGATGCAGCCGGTGATGATATCCCGCTCCCGCAGGCTGCCATCCCGGTCGAGGGGACTGAATTTGAAAAGGAGGGTGTCGTCCAGGAAATAGCTGGGGGTATAGACCACCCAGGTGTCCGTGGCTTTGACCCGCTCCACCTGCGGTTCACTGATATAGTAAACATGTTCAAGACAACTGATGCCGGCGTCAAGGCAGTCGTCCAGACCCTGGCCGCCGGAGCAGTGGCAGGCGGTGGGAATGTTCACGCTCCGCGCTTCCTCCACCACCGCCGCCAGTTCAGCCGGGGTGAGGAAATGGTAGATGAACGGTTTGTCGTTGATCACTTTCGTCATATACAGTTTGAGAAAATCCACGCCGCGCAGGATGTTTTCCCGCGCGGTGCAGCGGAAATCCTCGGCGCCGCAGTGGGGCATGCCGACGAAGCCGTGGCCGTGTTTGCTGCGCATGCCGATGCCGCTCACCACCAGCCGGGGCCCGAACAACCGGCCCTGACGCTGGGCGTTGCGGCAGACCACGTCGATGTAAAACCGGTCGCCCAGGCAGCGGGCGGTGGTGACGCCGGAGAGGAGATCGTCTCGCATGGTGACGACGGCGCGGAGGGTCTGCTCCGATTCCGCGTCGTTCATCTTCACCAGATGATTTTCCAGCCGGGCGTCCAGGGCAAGGTGGTTATGGCAATCGATCATGCCGGGCATGAGGGTCAGGTCGCCCAGGTCCACCACGGCGGCGTCCCGGGGAAAGACCACGCCGTCCAGTGACTCGTAGATCTCGCGGATCCTGCCGTCTTCCACCAACACGGCACCGCCCGATATTTCTCGAAAATCCCGGCCCGCCAGGATGGTGCCGGCCTTGAAAATGGTCTGTGACATGGGTTCCCTTTCCAGCAAGGTGGCAGTATACCAAAACACCGCGGCCGCCGGGATCAGTCGACGCCGGCATCGCGAACCTCTTCCGCTTCCTTGGCGATCGCCGGTGACGGTGCCGGCTCCAGCTCCGGTTTCTTTCCGCTCATTTTGGCGCAAAACGAGGTCAGGAGCGGGCAGAGGACGGCGGTGATGACTACGGCGGCGGCGGTCTGGGCGGTGGCGTCGGCGACGTAGGGGGCAAAGCGCGGATCCGCCGCCGCCACCGCGTTCGGGGTTGCGACGGCGTTGCCGGCGGTGGTGCCGATGGCCGCGCCCATGGGGTCCCGCTTGCCGCGGATCAGGCTATAGAGGATGAAGGTAAGGACGCCGGTACTCAGTACGGTGAGAAGGCCCAGAAGAATGCCGGGGATACCGGCGTTAACGATATTGTTCAGGTTCATTCCCGCTCCAAAGGCGAAGCCGTTGAAGGGGGGAAGGAGGACCATGCCGGTGGCCAGGAGATCGCGGAACTCCTCGTCCAGATTACCGATAATGAAGCCGATGATCAGCGGCAGGATACTGGCCAGAATGTCGGTAAAGGGGATGTTGGCCAGGCCGGAGGCACCGAGCGCGATCATGGTGAGAAAGGGCCCGTCGTTAAGGGAGAGGATGGAAATAGCCCCGACGTCGGCTTCGTCACCGTACTGCGCCGCCAGGTTGACGTAGATGACGCCGTTGGAGTTGGAAATGGCGCCGATAACCGCCAGGGGCGTCAGCCCGAGGATGCCGGCCGGGCCGAACAGGCTGTTCAGGAGAAGACCTAACCCGAAACCGGTGACGAACTTCAGAACGGTGAGGACGCAGCCGAGGTAGATGGGCTTGCCGGCAATTTTAACGTTGATGGTGGCGCCGCTGCACAGGAGGAACAGGCCCACCAGGGTGGGGATGGCATTCTTGAACAGGCCGGTGGTAAAGCCGCCAATGGTCAACACCTCGGGGAACACCGTGTTGATAACCGTGCCGAGAAGCAGGGGTATCACCATTACCCCGGCGGGGAACCGCTTCATGGTCGCCAGAATTTTCATGCACCCTCCTTGTACAATGGACAGCCAGCGCCAGCGGGACCATTCCCGATAGGCGTGAACGTTACGGGAGAGGGAATGCTGCGGGTGTTGGCGAACAAAGGATAGGGGGACCGTGCCGGGATGGATGCGGCCAACGACATGAAGGATTGCAAGACAGTTTCCAGAACGCCGGGAACCGAGCGCCCCCGCGCCCGCCACCGGAGGACTCTTGGTAACACCAGTATATTCTGGGTATTAGGGCGATCCGGTTACGGTCGGGACAATACTGTTTGGTGCCGTGGTATTGCGGCATATTGCGCAACATGATGCGGTGCCCGCCGTCGTCAGCCAGAAAAAGCCCGGTTGGAACGTCCCAGCGGCGGAGTCGATGCCATTAACCCAGACGCGTTGGAGGGATCGACGGGTGTCACTGTTTTCCCGGCCCATGCTCCCTCGGTTGCCGGTAGGAGCGGCGATGGCGGCACGGTGTGCCACGCTGCTCCGAATTCCGGTTCGGCGGCACTCCACGAAAAAAAATCCATCCCGCCGTCATTCCCCATGGTTCCACCGTTTCCCTGATTTCATCATTCCTTGACTCGACACCACCGGCTCCACCGCCAGTACCACCACCAGTTCCCATGACCCTCTTGCTCCCCTTCCGCCCTCATCGGTGAGACCGTTCGTCCGACGGTGGACCATGTGTAACCTAGTTCACGCGCCACGCGGCCCGGATTCCGGCTGAGGAGAACGCGGCGGGGTTGTGGTGTTGTTCCCACGTGTGCCGTTCGGGTCGGGCCGCGGCGCGTTAGGAAGCATTCCCCGTCCGGAGACCATCGACGAAAGGTGACCTTTCGATCCCTGCCTGCCCATCGGTGCCCATTTCAGCTTCACCGTCTCCTTTTTTTCCATCAGCTCGACACCACCGTATCCACCGACACCACGGCCAGTACCTAACCGGATCCATGAAAATCAATTATCCGATTCCGCCATCGTCGTTGGACCGCTGGTGGTGGACGGTGGAACGGGTGTACCCGAGTTCAGGCGCCACGCTGACGTACTTTCACCTCAGCCAGCGTCCCCGTGATCCAGCAGGCCGTACCGTTTCATTTTGCGCCAGACGGTGGAACGGTTGCAGCCGAGTTCCAGCGCCACCTTGCCCCGGTTGCCGGCGTGGAGCCGGAGAAGGCGGCGGAGGTGTTCCCGCTCGTCCGCCGCTCCGGACGAGGCGACGGGAGGCGGGAGGGCGGACGGCGTCAGGCCATCGTGGAGCGCTTCCTGCACGGCGGCGGCGTCGATAACGTCACCGCGGCTGCACACGCAGACCCGTTCGGCGATGTTCCTGAGCTCACGGACATTGCCCCGCCAGCGGTGCGCTTCCAGCATCTGCCAGGCATCGCTGGTGATCACCGCCACCTGACGGCCGGCGCGGCCGGAGAATTCGCGGACATACCGGGTGAACAGTTCGGCGATATCCCCGGGCCGGTCGCGGAGGGGCGGGATGGCAAGGTGCAGGACGTTGAGGCGGAACAGCAGGTCCTGCCGGAATTGGGCCCGTTCCACCAGCGCCAAAAGATCGACGTTGGTGGCGGCGATGATCCGGGTGTCGACAGCGATTACCCGGTGGCTGCCCAGCCGCCGGACCTCGTTTTCCTGCAGTACCCGCAGAAGTTTGCTTTGGAAGGAGAGGGGGATTTCCGAAATCTCGTCGAGAAACAGGGTGCCGCCGTGGGCCGCTTCGAACAGGCCCTCCTTGCCGCCCCTGAGGGCGCCGGTGAAGGCGCCGTCGCTGTAGCCGAAGAGTTCGCTCTCGAGCAGGCTCTCGGTGAGGGCAGCGCAGTTGACGGCGACGAAGGGCCCGGCGGCCCGGCGGCTGGCGTTGTGGATGCTCTGGGCGAACAGCTCCTTGCCGGTGCCGGATTCGCCGGCGATGAGCACCGGGCTGTCGACCCGGGCAAAGAGACGCGCCTTGTCGATCACGGCGGCCACGGCGTCACTGCGGCGCACGATGTCGGCGAAGTGGTAACGGGCCTTCTGGCCGCGGGCCTGGATTTTCTGGCGAATTATGGATTCTTCATTCTGCAGCCGGTCGACGGAACGCAAGAATACCACGCCGCCGGCGACGTCGCCGTCCCGGCGCATGGGCACGCAATCCACCGCCAGCATGCGGCCGCCGTGGACGTGGATGTCGTTTTCCACCGGGGCGCCGCCCGCCAGGGTGGCTTCGATCTGCGCAAAGAACGGCAGGAATCCCTCCGCCGGACGGCTGAGACAACGATCGGGATCGAGGTCAAGGGATCGGGCGGCGGCGGCGTTGATGGAGGCGATGCGGCCATCCCGATCGATGGCAATCACCCCTTCCTTGCTGTGATCGAGAATGGTGCGGAAAAACAGCGACCGTTCCCGCTGCTCACGGGTCGACTGCACCAGACGGATGGCTTCCTCCAGGCTGCCGATGATGGCCGGCCGGCCGGTGCGGAGCAGGACCGCCGGCTGGTTCAACCTTTCGCAGGCCTTGACCAGAGACAGGCCGCCGACGAAACAGTCGCAGCCCTCGGCCGCCGCCGCCCGGATAACCTCCGGCAAGCTGGCCGCCCCCGGCGCCGGGAACGACCGGATCTCGGCATCGAAGATCCGGCTGCTCCGCTCGTCCATCGACGCCATTCCGGGCAGTCCCACCAGCGCCACCCGGCGGGCGCCGTATTGGGAAATGGCCGACGACACGGCGTCGATGACATCGTAGGCGGAGGTCTGGAGCGGTACCACCAGCTGTCCCGGCTGCCGCGCCCGCAGGGCGGCGGCGGTGAATCCCCGGGCGATGATCACATCGGCGTGGAAGGTGGCGCCGGCCGCCTCCTCGACCTCCATGGCGTAGACCGAGGTGCGGATGGGCTCGGGCGGATCGTAGCTCCGGAGGGCGTCCTCAATCTCCGCTTGCACGGCGCGGTAGGGCGCGAGGAGGGTAATGGTGATCACGGCGGCATTCCTTGTTCTGGTGTCCGAGGGATCGGAGGTGGCTGGCGGATCCGGATCCCGGATCGGTTGGCCGAGCGGAGGACCAAGTGTACGCCGGCCGCCACAACGGCGCCAGAGCCCGGGAGGGACGGCGAGGAAAGGAACGGGAATCCGGTACCGGTTTCGGCCGCTGGCGGACAGGCCTGTGGAAACGTAACTCTATTGGTTTACAGTGGTTACAATAATCATGGCGTCGACACAAAAAAAGGGGACCGCCATCTCTCCCGTTAGGAAGAAATGGTAGTCCCCGAGACAACGTCCCGTCCGTACTCCCGGAGGGTTGGGTGCACCCTCGGTGCGGTTTTTCCTTCCGGGAAAACCCGCACCTGGTGGGATGCCCTGGTCAGTGACACCCCGGCGCAGTCGACGATGGGACCACGTAAAGTTGCACGTCTGCGCCTTATGCCATGGGGACGACCTGACATTTCTAGTCTTCATTTCCTGAAAATTCGTGAACGCTACGGTGTTGGCTGCGCCATCTCCCTTTCGGTGTATTCCGCCTTACCGCCGGCGGAATACACCTACCGGTCGAGCTCGCATCCAACACCACGCGTTCATCGAACTTTCAGGAACTGTCGGGATCGGCGTCCACACATGGACTTGTGTGCGGTGTCGCCCAAGTGGAACCCGTAC